>CABRLU010000073.1 GCA_902471845.1 uncultured Lachnospiraceae bacterium
AGTCCAGTTCGCTTTTGATACTGTCTTCCAGAAGTTCCGGAATGTCATGAAAGTGGTAATAAAATGTATTACGGTTTAGATGGCAGCGGTCTACAATATCCTTTACGGTGATCTTGTTGTAGGGTTTTTCTTCTAATAATTGCCAGAAAGCATCAATGATAATGGCTTTAGTACGGTTCATTTAATCAGCTCACTTTGGTACAAATCATGTGTGACGGAGCGCGCCCATGCGTAGCATTTGATATACGGAATGCCCGAATGGGTATAGGTTAATCTTTAGTTGTAGTATAACATAAAAAACTGTGTTTTACAAAAATATTGGAAAGATTTAAAAGGAATGCTTGAAATATGGAAGCGAAGAAGTAGTGGTTGTCATACAGACAATGATGATTTTTATAAAAAAGTATGGCTAAAACCTACCATTTTAGTGTACAATAGACAGAGTAAGGGAAAGCTTTACAGTATTTTATCAAGGAGAGTGAAGAAATGAAAGATGGAATCAGAGGAAAGAAAAGGAAATACCAGTTGGCTGTATCAGGACTGATATTATCAATTTCCTTTTCCCTGATCACAGGTTGTGGGGACGGGGGAAAAAAGGATAGTAAAACCACACAATCTCAGTCCACAGAAGCTCAAATACAGGAGACGGCCAAAACTCAGACAGAACAGAGTACGGAAACCCAGACGGATGTTCAGAGTACAACGGTGGCTTCAGATGCGGTCACGATAGTAGACGATGGAAATGGAATCGGTGTAGAGGAAGCAAAGGAAATTGCTTTGCAGAACGCTGGTCTGGAGTCTTCGGAAGTTGTATTTACGAAGGAAAAGCAGGACCGGGATGGACGGTCTGTTGAGTATGATATCGAATTTGTAACGGATACAACGAAATACGAGTATGAAATTAAGGCGGATGATGGTACCGTTTTACAAGCTTCCCAGGAACCAATTGAAAAGCTTTCGGCCAATACCCGGAATGATGGAATCATCGATGTGGATGAGGTGAAAAGAATTGTATTGGAAGACAGCAAGTTCAGCGCGGAGCAAGTGGCCTATACCAAAGTCGAATCAGACTATGACGATGGCCGGACAGAATATGAAATTGATTTCTTTGCAGACGGTATGGAATATAGTTATACATTGGATGCTTCATCCGGTAAGATTTTAGAAAAAGAAGTGGAACGTCCATAATCTGGAAGAGCCCTATATGAATCGGTAAAAAATTCATATAGGGCTTTTTTTAATTAGAGTGTCGTATTTGAAGCAATCGGATTAAATTCATTTTCAAGAACTAAAGCGGCCGCGCCAAGGGCGCCGATTTCGCCGCCAAAAGGTGAAGGAATGATTTCCATATGGGTGCATATGGCTGGAAGACATTCCTTATTCACCTGTTCCTGAAGTGAATCAAAAAGCAGGGAACCGGCTTCGATCAGCTGTCCCGAGAGTATGATTTTCTGAGGGGCAAACAGATTTCCGGCCTGGGCAATGGCCCGGCCAAGATAATAGCCCGATTCTTTAATAAGATTTATTGCATCCGAATCGCCTTTTTTTGCGGCGCGGACAAGCATCTGAACCGTTGGCCGCCGGCCGTCAGCAATTTTTCGAACCAGTGGAAACTGATTCTTCTTAAAACCTTCTTCAATTTTATCGCGAATGCTTAAATCGGTGACTTCCGTATTCAGGCATCCCACCTGGCCGCAGTCACAAACACGGTTGGAGGTGGATACTTTTAAATGTCCGATCTCACCGGTACTGCTGATTTTTCCAAAGTAAGGCTGCTGATTGATCAACGGAATACAGCGGACACCGGTACGGATGGATACCAGTAAGAAATCGCAGCATTGGTGGTATTCGCTGATCCATTTAAAGACAAGTCCCATTACACCAACATTATTGCCGATGTAGCATGGAAGATGGAAACGTTTTTCCATAATACTGACAATCGGGATATTTTCCCAATCTGCCATATGCGGATAACTCAGTGCAATACCGGCGGCCGTATCGATGTAGCCGGGAAGACCAATGCCGATGCCAAGGACTCGTTCGCGGCGGTCACCCAGATATCTGAGACATTCTTCGGTATATTGAAAAACAAGGTCTAATAATATAGAAGTAGAAATCGGTTCTGTAATCGTAGCCTGTCCTGAAAAGATCGGCGTACATTTAAAATCCAGAATAACATAATGAATTGCCTGTATATTAAATTCGATACCGATAAAATATCCTCCGCTGCCATTCAGGTGGAGAAAAATCGGTTTGCGTCCCATACGGCTGGCGTCCGAACAGGTGTCTTCGGTCAAAAGCTGTTCCTGAAGTAGTTCTGTGATCGTATTGGAAACAGTGGTCATGCTGTATCCGGTCATTTTTTTAATATTAAATCGGGAAAGAGGTTCCGGACTTCTGCGAATGAGATCCAAAATATGATTGCGCTTAAGCTGTTTGCGCGATTCAACCAGAGTTTTCAAATAAACACCCCCATGTGTTAATTATATAACAATTATATAACATTCCTAAAGGCTATGACAAGAAAAAAGTAATTTTAGTTAATTTTACTAAAATCGTTTTCGATAAATGTGTAAATACGCCATATTGACGCGGAAGAGAATAAAAGATATAATAGTTTTATCGAAAAAAGAAAAACTTGTCGAATTGTATTTGGAGGGTGAGATGCTATGTATTGTACGATGAAACCGTTACTTGCTCAGGCAATGGAGGATGGACAAGGTGTTCCGGCGTTTAATATTCATGCACTTGAAGTTGTTCCGGTTATGGCAAAGGCGGCGGACGCGGTGAAATGCCCGGTTATTTTACAGGTATCTGTATCCACAGCGAAATATATCGGATATTCCTTGTTGGCGTCTATTGTGAAAAAGGTTTCCGAGGATATGACGGTTGATGTGGCACTTCATTTGGATCATGCGACAGACCTTGAGGATATTCGGGGAGCTTTGGATGGCGGATTCTCTTCGGTGATGTATGATGGTTCAAAACTGCCATTTGAGGAAAATATTGCAAATACTCTGAAAGCTGTGGAATTAGCCCGGAACGCCGGGGCTTCGATTGAAGCGGAGCTTGGAATTGTCGGCCGGGGAAAAATCATCGAAACATATCCATATACGGAACCGGAGGATGCGGCGGAGTTTGTACGACGTACAGGAATTGATGCTCTGGCTGTCGGAATCGGTACCCATCATGGAATGTATAAAGCCAAGACAAATATCCGTCTGGATATATTGAAAAAGATTCATGAAGCCGTAGACATTCCATTGGTTCTGCATGGCGGAACCGGTGTACGCGATGACGATGTACGTGAATGTGTTCGGTTGGGAATGCATAAACTAAATTTTGGTACGGAGTTGAACGTATCCTGGGTTCGGAAGGCAAAAGAAGTGTTTGCAGAGGCTGAGCCGGATGATACGATGCGGAATCTGATGATCGAATGTAATCAGGCGATGACAGAGACCATTCAGAAAAAGATTCAATTAGTTCGGTTTTAAGTGCGTGGTGCATTTAGAATATTTAAGTAAATATCAGGAGGAGGTTTACTATGAAAAAATTTGTGAGTTTACTTATGGGAGTGACGCTTGTCACATGTCTTCTGGCCGGATGTGGTTCTGGTAAAGAAGAGACGAAGGCAGAAACAAAGGCAGAAACAACTGCTGAGACAACCGCAGCAGCAGAGGGAGCAGAGGATCATTCAGACCTGAAACTGACCATTTATTCCGCAGTATTCGATGATGAGACTCAGGCAATCTGCGAGAAGTTCCAGGAAGAAACCGGTATCCAGACAGATTGTGTTGTTCTGGGCGGCGGCGAGATCCTTGCAAGAGTTCAGGCAGAAAAAGACAACCCGACAGCCAGTGTATGGTTCGGCGGTCCGGCTGACCCATTCATTACAGCAAAGGAAGAGGGGTTATTATTACAGTATGAATCCCCGAATGCAGCTTCAATCGATGCAAAATACAAAGATGCCGATAATTACTGGACAGGTATTTATATTGGCTATGTAGGCTTTGTAAGTAACAATGACCGTCTGGCTGAATTAGGTATCGAAGCGCCTCAGTCATGGCAGGATCTGCTGCAGCCTGAACTTAAGGGTGAAATCATGATGGCTTCACCGGCGGCATCCTCTACCGGGTATGTTATCTTAGCATCCGCACTTCAGGTAATGGGCGTTGATGAAGGTTTTGATTTCATGTCTCAGCTGAATGAAAATGTTCTTCAGTACACAGAACGTGGTTCAGGATGTATCGCATCCGTTATCTCCGGTGAAGTTGCCGTAGGTATCTGCTTCTGCCACGATGCGATCAAGAATCAGCTTGAAGGTTATGAAGATTTACTGACAGTTACTGTTCCTTCCGAAGGTACAGGCTATGAAACCGGCGCTATGGCTATTCTGGCTGACGGACCAGATCAGGAAGCAGCAAAAATCTTCTATGATTGGGCTTTAACAGCTGATTGCCAGAATATGTTCAAAGATTACGGCGCATTCCAGTTCCTGACTGCTGAAGGTGCAGAGAATCCGGAAGCAGCAGCAAGTATCGCAGATGCAAAAACAATCAATTACGATACGGCCTGGGCTGGCGAAAACAAAGCTGATTTTACGACAAAATGGGCAGAGTTGACAGGTAACTAAACAGATTGACAAAAAAGGTGTTTGCTGAGGATGGAGGGTGCAGATCATGTACCCTCCATTTTGACAAATAGGGGGACTCAATATGGAAACAAAATCTCACAAAAAGAAGGGGATGTTACAGGACCCGGTATTACTTCTGGTAATTGTTTTGGTCATCGCAGTGCTGCTGATGTTTGTCCTTCTTCCATTGTTTTCGATTCTGAAGGGCAGCTTTCTGGACAAGAACGGCGTACTGTCCTTTGATTCTTATAAGGCGCTGTTTCATAATAAAAATTTTCTTACGGCTTTTGGCAATACATTGAAACTGGGGCTTACCGTTGGATTGACATCGACGATTATCGGATTTTTGTTTGCCTATGTAAAGCAGTGTGTGAAAAGTCCTTTTAAGAAATTGTACAGTATTATAGAAATTCTGCCGATTATCTCGCCGCCTTTTGTATTGGCCTTATCCGCCATTACACTTCTGGGTCGGCGTGGGATTATCACCTACAAATTACTGGGTATTCCAAACTTTGACATTTATGGATTTAAAGGCCTGGTTGTCGTACAGACGATGACCTTTTTCCCAATCGCAGCGATGACACTGGACGGTCTTTTGGAGAATTTCGATGTTTCCATGGAAGAAGCGGCCCGCAATCTGGGGGCAAACCGTCTGAAAGTATTTACATCCGTCATGCTGCCGATGCTGGCTTCGGGCCTTGCCAATGTATTTTTACTTTCCTTTATTGAATCGGTGACTGATTTCTCAAATCCGATGATTTTGGGCGGTGGTTATAAAACACTGGCCTCACAGATTTATATTCAGGCCATCGGTAATTATGATACGCAGACAGGTACGGCGATTGCCGCCATTCTGTTGAGCGTTACGTTAATTGTATTTATTTTACAGAAAGCGATTCTCGATAAGAGGTCCTATGTGACCCTGACCGGCAAGGCCAGCCGCGTTCGGGAAATGATTGAAGATAAAGGCATCGTCATAACATCCAATGCCCTTTGTCTGTTTGTTTCCTTCTGGGTATTGCTGTTCTATGTATTCCTCGTACTCAGTGCCTTCTTTAAGACATGGGGTGCCGATTATACACTGGTAATGAAGAACTTCGACTATGTATTTAAATATAGCATGAAACCGGTGAAGGATACCTTGTTGATTGCCGTATTGGCTGCGCCGATCGGTGGTATTCTTTCGATGATCGTTGCTTACCTGGTTGTCCGGAAGCGCTTTATCGGAAGACGTTTTGTGGAATATGTGTCCATGCTCGGCATGGCGGTACCGGGAACGGTATTTGGACTTGGTTATATTCTGACCTTCAACACAAAACCACTGGTTTTGACAAATACATTGTGGATTCTGGTAATTGTGCTTGTAATGACCAGACTGCCCGTTGGTGTTCGTTCGGGAATGTCGGCTTTGCGTCAGATTGACCCGAGTATTGAAGAGGCAGCAACGGATTTGGGGGCGAGTACGGCGAAGGTCTTTTCATCGATTACCCTGCCATTGATTCGTCCGGCCTTTTATACAGGTCTGGTATTTAGTTTTGTTAAGAGTATGACAGCGATCAGTGCAGTTATTTTCCTTGTTTCTGCAAATTACAATTTACTGACTGTCCGGGTTATGCAGCATGTAGATAAAGGACAGTTTGGTTATGCGGCGGCGCTCTCCGTTATCTTAATGGCGATTGTATTTGTGGCTGTCGGTATTATGAATCTTATTTTGCGGCGATTTGGCAGAAGCAACGATACAAAATTAATTGTCTAAAGGGGGAAAATCAGATGAAAGCAAAAGGTGTTACGCTCAAAAATCTTTCAAAAATATATCCGGGCAAAAAAGGGAATGGCGATGTTCATGCAGTCGATGATGTTTCGCTGGATATTGAACCGGGTGAATTTGTGACATTGTTGGGACCTTCCGGCTGCGGAAAGACAACGACACTCCGAATGATCGCCGGCTTTGAAAAACCATCCCAGGGAGATATCCTTCTGGGAGGCGAGTCGATCCGGCATTTAAGTCCGGATAAGCGGGATACGGCGATGGTGTTCCAGACCTATGCTCTGTTTCCAAATTTGAATGTATATGACAATATTTCCTATGGATTGAAAATAAAAAAACTCTCCTCCGACGAGATCCGTGCCCGTGTGACTGAGATATTAAAACTGACCGGTCTGACCGGTTATGAAAACAGACATACCAATGAACTTTCAGGCGGACAGCAGCAGCGTGTCGCACTGGCGCGGGCGCTCGTTATGGAACCGGGAGTGCTGCTTTTTGATGAACCGCTTTCCAATCTGGATGCCAAACTGAGGGTTCAGATGCGTACGGAAATCCGTCGTATTCAGAAAGCGGTGGGAATTACGGCGATTTATGTAACCCATGATCAGGCGGAAGCCATGAGTATGTCGGACCGGATTGTCATTTTAAAAGATGGTAAGATTGCTCAGGCCGGAACGCCAAAAGATGTTTATTACCGGCCAAACAGTGAATTTTCGGCAAATTTCATTGGTACGGCCAACATTCTGCACGGAAAAGTCCAGAAGCTTAATGAAGATGATACAGTGCAGGTTATCGTTGAGGGAATTTTATTAGACCAGGTACCGGCGGATGGAAAAGCCTATCAGGTCGGCGATGAATGTGCGGTGGTCATTCGTCCGGAGGCATGTTCCGTACAGGAAACCGGTGTTTTTGAGGCGGAGGTAACCTTATCCACATTTATGGGAGCTTACCAGCTTTATGAGTTGGAGTTGTTTGGAAACAAATTTACAATTCATGAAAATAACCCAAAAACAAAACGTATCTATGAAGCCGGTGAAAAAGCTAAAATTGAGCTTGATATTTCGGATATTCATATTATTTAGCCGGAGGTAATCAAAATGAGGGAATTCATTAAAGATTCGATAGAAGACAGCATTCGTTTAAAACAGGAAATTTATCAGTCGCAGGAATTTCTGGATGAGATATTACGTGTCGGAGAAGAAACTATCGATACATTGAAAAATGGAGGTAAGGTGCTTTTGTGCGGGAATGGGGGCAGCGCTTCGGATGCGCAGCATCTGACAGCAGAATTTGTCAGCCGTTTCCGGATTGACCGGAAGCCATTGCCGGCGGTTGCGCTGAATTGCAATGCGTCAATTCTTACTTCTATTGGCAATGACTATGCTTATGAACTTATTTTTGAACGTCAGGTTCAGGCGCTTGGCCGGCCAGGAGATATTCTCTGGTGCTTTACGACGACAGGAAATTCAAAAAATATTGCTCTGGCATTGAAGACGGCCAGGACAATGGGGATAAAAACCGTTGGATTTTTAGGCGGGAGCGGCGGTCAGTGTCTGGAACACTGTGACTTTTCATTTCTTGTTCCGGGAAAGGACACGCCGAGAATACAGGAAAGTCACATTATGATTGGACATATTTTATGTGATTGTATTGAAAAGACGCTGTTTGGCAAGTAGAATAAAGGGAGGACAGGACAGCTATGAATGAGACAGATTATATCGCTCAGTATCTTGAAATGGAAAAACAGACATTGGAAGCTCTCGACAGGGACGCGATAAAAGCAGTCCTTGATGCGCTGATGGAGACCTATCAGGCAGAGGGGACGATTTATGTATTTGGCAATGGAGGCAGTGCAACCACAGCGTCCCATATGGCGAATGATTTTAATAAGGGGGTATCCGAGTATGTCGATCGAAAGTTCAGATTTTGCTGCCTGAATGATAATGTTGCAACTATGCTTTCAATTGCCAATGATATAAGTTATGAAGAGATTTATCGATTTCAGTTGATACATAAGCTGCAGCCGAAGGATCTGGTCATCGGCATCAGCGGCAGCGGCAACAGCGCCAATGTGATCAATGCGGTTTCCTATGCGAAAGAACAGGGTGTTAAGACCATTGGCTTCTGCGGTTTCAGTGGAGGGAAATTAAAGGAAATAGCGGATTACAGTTTCTATGTGGCGTTAGACAGCATGAAGGTTGTTGAGGATTTGCATTTAATGATGAATCATTTGCTGATGTACGCGGTTGAAAAGATTCTTGGAATTACAGGGGCCTGCTGATTCTTGCCGGCCTTGCGGAAGGGATGATTCTATGAAGAAAAGTCTGATTATTATAACGGGCTGCCCCGGCAGTGGAAAATCCAGCCTGGCAGGGCGGATATGTCGTCGTTTTCCTGAATTAGAGTTGATTTCTTACGATGTTATTAAGGAAAAGTATTTTGACCGGTACGGTTTTGACAACGCGGCGGCAAAGACAAGGCTTAACGACAGAAGCCTGCTGGAGTTTTACAGAATTCTGGACGGACAGATGCAAAAAGGAAAAGCTATTTTGATCGAATATCCGTTTTGCAGAAAGCATGCGGACACCTTACAGCAGCTTGCTGATAAATATGGGTATCCGATGATTACGGTTTTGCTGACCGGAGATATGAAAACACTCTACATGCGGGGGATTCGCCGGGATGATCATGATAAACGCCATCCCGGACATCTGCTGAATCGTTATCATCGCGGGCAGCCTGTTTCAAAAGAGGATTGGATACAAATAATGCCTTTTGATGAATATGTCCGGATGTGTCGGGAAAAGGATTATGATATTCGCTTGGGGCGAACACTGACAGTGGATGTTACGGATATTGATGCGGTAGATACAAAAAAAATATGCGATGAAATAGAAACGGCGCTTTAGGGCGTCGTTTTTCGCACGGTTGACATTAAAATTTTTAAACACTATACTATTAATAGCAAAGAAATATAAAGGGGAAAATCAGTGAAATTAGTACGTACAGAAGATGCTGTCGGTCAGGTATTATGCCATGACATTACCCAGATCATCCGGGGAGTCACAAAGAATGCAGTGTTTCGAAAGGGCCATGTGATCACGGAAAAGGATATTCCGGTGCTATTGAGTGTGGGGAAGGAACATGTCTATATCTGGGAAAATGATGAGGCCATGATGCATGAAAATGAAGCGGCAGAGGTTTTATATGAAATTTGCAAAGGGGCGCATATGCACGGTTCAGAGATTAAAGAAGGTAAGATTGAACTGATTGCTGATATCGATGGCGTGTTGAAAATTGACCGGGAAAAGTTGACCGGCATCAATCATCTGGGACAGATGATGATTGCATCCAGGCATGGAGATTTCCCGGTGAAAAAAGGCGATAAAATTGCGGGAACGCGGATTATTCCGCTGGTGATCGAAAAAGAAATGATGGAAAGAGCCCGCCAGATGGGTGGTTCGGCGCCGATTTTTGAGATTCGGCCTTACCGGCTTCATACCGCCGGTGTGATTGCGACCGGAAACGAGGTTTATAAAAATCGCATTGCAGACACATTTACTCCGGTAATTGAGGAAAAGCTGGCCGAGTATGGCGTGCAGATGGCGGAGCATGTGCTGTGCGGCGATGATCCGGAGCAGATTGGGGAAGCAATCCGGAGGATGCTGGCAGCCGGAATGGATATGATTATCTGTACGGGCGGGATGAGCGTGGATCCGGATGACCGCACGCCTCTGGCTATTAAAAATACAGGCGCAGAGGTTATTACCTATGGCGCGCCGGTACTTCCGGGGGCTATGTTTATGCTGGCTTATTACGAAGGAAAAGTTCCAATCATGGGCCTTCCGGGCTGCGTGATGTATTCGAAAAGGACGATTTTTGATCTGGTGCTTCCAAGAATTTTAACCGGTGAAAAACTGACGGAAGACCACATCACTTCAATGGGGGAAGGCGGATTATGTCTGTCATGCCCTGTATGTACATTTCCGAACTGCGGCTTCGGAAAATAGTTGAGCAGGAGGAGAAATATGGGGAAAATTCGGGCAATCTGCGTCAGTGAGCGCAGGGGAACGAAAAAACATGAAGTATTACAGGCGGAATTAAAAGAGAAATGGGGAATTGTCGGTGATGCCCATGCCGGCGACTGGCATCGTCAGGTCAGCCTTCTTTCTCAGGAAAAAATAGAAGAATTTCGCTCAAAAGGGGCGGATATCGCATATGGTGACTTTGGAGAAAATCTTGTCGTTGAAGGGTTTGATCTGGCCGCGCTGCCGACAGGTACCCGGCTTAAGATCGGGTCTGTTGTGCTGGAAGTGACACAGATAGGAAAGGAATGTCACAGTCATTGCGAGATTTACCGGCGGATGGGAGAATGCATTATGCCGAGAGAGGGCATTTTTGCCCGGGTTTTGCACAGCGGACGCATTGAAAAGGGCGATGAGGTTGAGCACATCCCGGCAGAGGGCAGACGGCCTTATACGGCTGCGGTAATCACTTTGAGTGACAAGGGCTATGCCGGGGAGCGGGAGGATCAGAGCGGACCGACAGCCCGGAAAATGCTATTGGAAGACGGGTATGAGGTCGTGGAAATGCTTATTCTTCCGGATGAACAGGAAACGGAATGTTGAGCCATATATCGCAGATGATGGTACAAAGGCTGAATAAA
>CABRLU010000074.1 GCA_902471845.1 uncultured Lachnospiraceae bacterium
AAGAGGTGGTGCATTTTCCGGAAGATAACTTAAATGATCCCCCTGTAAACTCAGTCGGGCCGGATCGAAATCCAGATGAATATCTCCGTCCTTTAAAAACTGAGCAAATTCCTCCGGCAGTTCCTTCATTCCTTTGGACACATCCGACAGCTGCTTTCTATTGAAAACGCTGTTTTCTCTGCCTTCTCCGTCTTTCCTGAGCAGTGCGGTAAAATGCCCCTCGCCTTTGACATGGTGAGGCCAGAGCCGTCTCGCATACCGGATTTCCTCCGGTCCGTCTACCCATTCCGGATGGGCCGGCATCAAACCATCTCCGTCCTGTTCGATCGGAATCACATGCATCTCCGGATAATTGTCTAAAATGTATTTTAATGTTCCCTCATTTTCTTCCACTGAAAACGTACAGGTTGAATAAACCATCATCCCGCCGGCTTTTAACATTTGGACACCGCAGTCCACAATTTCACGCTGAAGTCGCGAAAAGAAATCCGGTCCGTTCTTTTCCCAGGCCCGCATCATGGATGGCTCCTTACGGAACATCCCTTCGCCGGAGCATGGGGCATCAATGAGTATTTTATCAAAATACTCTTCAAAGGGTGCTGCCAGATGTTTCGGGTCCTCCGTCAAAACAATGCTGTTGCGTATGCCGCTGGCTTCAATATTTTTAAGTAATGCCTTTGCTCTGGATGCACTGATATCATTGGAAACGAGAAGTCCCGTTCCCTGAAGCTTTGCAGCCAGGGCCGTACTCTTGCCTCCCGGCGCAGCACACATATCCAATATATAGTCCCCGGCTTTCACAGGAAGCGCCTGGGCCGGAAACATGGCGCTTGGTTCCTGGATATAATAAAGTCCGGCATGATAAAGCGGGTTTTTGGAATACTCTCTGCTGCCGTTATAGTAAAAGCCCGTCGGACACCAGGACACCGATTCCAACGCCTGCTCTGTCAGCTTCAAATATTCCTCCGGCGTTATCTTCAGTGTATTCATACGCAGTCCGGCATAGGTGTTTTCGTCATAACTGTTAAAAAATGCCGGATATTCATCATTGAGCAGCCTTTCCATTCTTTCAGCAAATTTTTCCGGCAGTTGTTCCTTTAATGGTTTTTTCATGCTATTCTATCCCTCATTACTCTGTTATTACATCTTCAATCAAATCACCGCTGTCGGCTGCTGTCGTAGCCAGGGTGTCACATCGTTCATTCTGGGGATGGCCATCATGACCTTTAACCCAGTTCCAGGTCACCTGATGCGGTCCGGCTGCCTTTAAAAGACGCTTCCATAAATCCACATTCTTTACAGGCTCATTCTTTCCCCGTTTCCAGCCTTTTTTTATCCATCCGTCAATCCACCGCTTATTAAAGGCATTGATCAGGTACTGGGAATCGGAAAAAACCTCTACCTGACATGGCCGGTTCAATGCTTCAAATCCTACGATAGCCGCCATCATTTCCATGCGGTTATTCGTCGTTTTTACATATCCCTGGGACAACTCTTTCACATGGAGCTGACCCTTTGTATCTATATATTCTAAAATCGTTCCGTATCCGCCGGGACCGTCGGGATTCCCCCGCGCAGAACCGTCCGTATACATCATCACTTTCATCATGCTCATTCACCTCATTTCAGGGCGTACATAGTTTATATTAACATTATTAAAGAAGAAAGGCAACTGCTCTGCTATAGAAAAAGGGACTATCTGCATCTGCAAATAATCCCCCGCTGCTTCTATATAATAACAAAAATAACGCCGCCATTACTGTCATTGATGATTTTCTGGAGTGTTTCCTGCAATTTCGTCTGACTGGCGTCTGTCATCCGTGCCACCTTCGTCTGAATTCCCTCTTCCACCAATTGTCCAACGGATTTACCAAAAATCAGGGTGTTCCACATCTCTCCCTGACTTTCCCGGCTGTTGGCCCGAATATAACGGATCAAATCTTCAGCCTGCTCCTGGGTACCGACGATCGGTGCGATTTCCGTTTCAATCGTTGCCTGAATCATATGAATGGACGGCGCATGGGCTTTAATATTTACTCCATATTTACTGCCATGACGAATCAATTCCGGTTCTTCAAAAGTGACCTCCTCGGCTTTTGGTGTCACCATGCCATAACCCTGTCCCTTAACGGCCGCAACTGCCTGGGCAACCTTCCCAAATTCATCCCGCTTATCTGCCAGTTCTTTAATCATTCGATAAAATTCGTATTCTCCCTGAACCTCGCTTCCGATCAGTTCTGAAAGCATTGCGTAATAAAATTTCATATCCAGATCCATATGGACTTTGATACGGCCGCTGGACATATCCATCTGTTCCACATAATACTTTTTTAACCAGGGCTGCTGAAATAATTCCTCGTTCTTTCTGAAATCCCTCATCGAACGGGTATTTCCAATCAGTTCTTTCAACATTTCAATGATCTGGCCTTTCAGCTCATGGGTTTTCGGAAGTACATCCAGCCATCTCGGGAGAAAAAATTCCATATCTGCCACCGGAAATTCATAGAGCAAGGACTGCATCATCATATCGACATCCTGCTTGCGCAGCTGGTCGCAGTTCAATGCCATACACTGTACCTGATATTTACTTTCAAGAGATTGCCTGAGTTCCTGGGCCTCCTCCGAGTATGGCCTTATAGAATTGAGAAGAATCAAAAAAGGTTTGCCGATTTTTTTCAATTCCTCGATAGCCTTTTCCTCTGCAGGGACATAATGATTTCTCGGAATATCACCAAAGCTTCCATCTGTGGTCACCACAAGACCTATGGTCGCATGTTCCTGAATCACCTTCTGAGTACCGATTTCCGCCGCACGGGTAAAAGGGACCGGCTCATTAAACCAGGGTGTCATCACCATCCGCTCTGCGCCGTTTTCCTCATGGCCGGAGGCTCCCTCCACCATAAAACCCACACAGTCGATACAGCGGATCTTTACCTTTACCTGATCGTCCACGGGAATTTCCACCGCCGTCTTTGGAATAAATTTGGGTTCGGATGTCATGATCACCGTGCCGCCGCTGCTCTGGGGCAGTTCATCTTTGGCCTGTTCCCGGCTATGTACATCTGAAATTCTGGGAATTACCATCATATCCATAAACCGTTTAATAAAGGTCGATTTGCCGGTCCGGACCGGCCCGACAATGCCAAGATAAATTTCCCCGCCGGTTCTGGCCTGAATATCTTTATACAGATTAAACTGGTCCATAAAAAACCTCCTCACATATACTGCTATAAATATATGCAAGGAGGAAATTTATAAGAACATAAAAAACGATAATCCCGGCCATCCAAGATAGGCAGAGATAATCTGGCCGCCCCACAGCATACTGATCAATATACCTCCAGCCAGATAGGGCCCAAAGGCCAGCCGTCGGCCGGTTTCGGTAAAAACCATGCGAAGCGAATGAATCACAAGCGCCAGGAGGGCGCCGATAAAAAACGCCAGAATATTTCTCTGCCAGCCAAGCATCAGACCGGACACAGCCATAAGCTTAATATCTCCGCCACCGATGCTTTTCCCTTTTGTAAATATATAGATAATCCCTAAAAATAGACTGACGGAAAAAAATCCCGCAACGCCATCCCATCGATGCCCTGCATCGATTCCCATCCGTATAAGTCCCAATATACCTATAAAAATGTTCAGACAGGAAGGAATTTTAAACGTATAAAAATCAATAATACTCAAGAGCACCAGTGCCAGTGTCATCAAAATATACAGGCACAGGAGTACCCCTTCTGTTACCCCTTCATCCGGCTTAATACCGTCCGAAGGAGACGGTAGGTCCGTTCTACGGACGATATACTTAAGTGTTCATCCGGTGTATGGATATCAATAATATCCGGTCCAAGAGCAACAATATCCAGTTCCGGCATCTTTTCTGAAATCAGGCCACATTCCAGTCCGGCATGAATCGCCTCAATGCTTGCGTCTTTGCCGGACAACTCTTTATATACGGAAGTAACCATATCCCGAATCGGCGAATGGCTCCGGTAAGACCACTGCGGATATTCGCCGTCATACCAGTAAGTTCCGCCAAGAAACTCTGTCAGATAAGCCAGTTGGTCACTGATATAGAATTTGAGGCTCTTTTTACTGCTACGTACAGCCCAGGAAAAGCATACGCCATCTTCTTCTGTGCGTACGATTCCCATATTCAGTGAGCTTTCAACCAATCCCGGCAATTCCATACTCATCGTCTGAATGCCATTTGGCGATTGTATATACATAAATAATATACGTTCCATATCTGCTGGATGGATGATTGAAAATTCTTTTTCTTTGTTACTTTCTATATTTAATTCGATTTTAATCTGTGGGTCGGATGCTGAAAATTCATCCTGAATATCTGCCAAAAAGCTTTCTTTAATCTCTCCGGCCCGCACTGCATCCTCCGGACGCAGAACAATTTTGGCCTGGGTTTCCCGTGGAATGGCATTGTCTTTCATACCTCCGCTGATATCGCAGATACCCACATTTAACTCTTTACTTAATTCAAAAAGAAAACGTCCGAGCAATCGATTGGCATTGGCTCTGCCACAATGGATTTCCGCCCCCGAATGTCCGCCTTTCAGTCCGCTGATTTTTACTTCAGCACCAATTCCCTGCCATTCAACACGACGGGCCGGAAGCTTCGCACGGCTTTTCATTCCTCCGGCACAGGAGGTCAGAATCTGTCCTTCGCTTTCATTATCCAGATTCAGCAGATAACTTGCTTTCAGGTCGCTGACATCCAGAGAATGAGCCCCCTTCATTCCAACTTCTTCATCCGTAGTGATGACCACTTCCAGTTCCGGATGCTCAAGGGCATCGTCTTCAAGGATGGCCAGCGCGTAAGCAACGGCAATGCCATCATCTCCTCCGAGGGTTGTCCCTTCAGCCGATACAAAGTCCCCCTCCACCTTTAATTTCAGGCCGTCTTTTTCAAAATCAAAATCCACATCGCTGTTTTTTTCGCATACCATATCCATATGCCCCTGAAGCATCACGACCGGTGCGGTCTCATAACCTGCAGAAGCTGGTTTGCGAATAACGACGTTGTTCGCCTCATCCTGCCGTACCCACAAATCATGTGATTTGGCAAAGGCCACGCAGTAATCACTGATGGCCTTTTCATTTCCTGATCCGTGGGGAATAGTGCAAATTTCTTCAAAGTAATGGAACACTCTTGCCGGTTCCAGTCCACTTAAAATATCAGACATTTTGATTCCCCCATTAATATTTTAATTTTTAAAGCTGTGAATTGGTGCCGGAATACGTCCGCCTCGATTTACAAAGGCGTCACAGCCAAAACGATTCACCGGCATAACTGGTGCATAACCCAAAAGTCCGCCAAATTCTACCATTTCACCGACATCTTTTCCGATTACCGGAATAAGACGTACAGCTGTCGTCTTCTGATTGATCATACCAATCGCCATTTCGTCCGCAATAATACCGGAAATTGTCGTTGCCTTAGTATTTCCCGGAATAGCAATCATGTCCAGGCCAACGGAGCAGACACAGGTCATGGCTTCCAGTTTTTCCAATGTTAAAGCTTCTGCCTTGACGGCGTCAATCATTCCCTGATCCTCAGAAACAGGAATGAAAGCTCCGGAAAGACCACCCACATAGGAAGACGCCATAACCCCGCCTTTCTTTACCTGATCGTTTAAAAGAGCCAGAGCCGCTGTGGTTCCAGGTGCACCGACGGACTCAAGACCGATTTCTTCCAGAATCTCCGCAACACTGTCGCCCACCGCCGGCGTTGGAGCCAGAGATAAGTCGATAATACCAAATGGAACATTCAGACGTTTTGAAGCTTCCTGAGCAACAAGCTGACCCACACGGGTTACTTTGAAAGCTGTCTTTTTAATTGTTTCGCAAAGTGTTCCAAAGTCCTCACCGCGAACTTTTTCCAAAGCACGTTTAACAACCCCCGGTCCGCTGACACCAACATTGATAACGACATCTCCTTCAGTGACACCGTGAAAAGCTCCTGCCATGAATGGATTATCATCCGGCGCATTGCAGAAAACGACCAGTTTGGCACAGCCAAGAGAATCCTCATCTTTTGTCAGTTCAGCCGTTTCAAGAATCTTTTCTCCAAGAAGCTTTACCGCATCCATGTCAATACCTGTCTTTGTGGAACCTACATTTACAGAGCTGCATACCCGCTCCGTAGATGCCAGCGCCTTTGGAATGGATTCGATCAATAAACGGTCACTGTCCGTCATTCCTTTCGAAACGAGGGCTGAATATCCGCCGAGAAAATTAACCCCTACTTCCAGGGCTGCTTTATCCAGTGCTTTCGCAATCTCTACATAATCATCTACTGTTTTACAACAGGAACTGCCGATCAGACTGATCGGTGTCACGGAAATCCGTTTATTTACAATCGGAATACCAAATTCATTTTCAATCTCACAACCGGTAGATACAAGGTCTTTTGCTTTTGTCGTAATCTTATGATAAATATTTTCACAAACTTTATGCACATCCGTATCACAGCAATCCAAAAGACTGATACCCATCGTGATCGTCCGCACATCCAGATTGGATTCTTCAATCATCTTGTTGGTTTCCTGTACCTCATATAAATTAATCATGACGTCACCTCTTAAATTCTGTGCATACAGTTAAAAATGTCTTCATGCTGCATCTTGATCTTTACACCGATCTGCTCACCAACTTCTTTCAGTTCTTTGGAAAGTACCTCAAATTCTTTCGCAGCGGCATTTGTATCCACGATCATCATCATATTAAAATAATCCTGCACGATGGTCTGGGAAATATCCAGGATATTTACATTATTCTCTGCCAGATAGGTACATACTTTTGCAATAATTCCTACGGTGTCTTTTCCAATTACAGTGATAATTGTTTTTTTCATCTTTCTTTCCTCCTATATTCCTATAACGCCAGGTCAAATAAATGTCCCGCATGATCCCTCGGGGCCACCTCAACTTTTACCGAATCTTCAACTTCATTTTTCACTGTCGCCAGAGCAAGATCCGGATAATTATTTTCCTTACTCAAATGGCCAAGAATCACCTGGCCAAGCCGGTCATTTACCAATTCTGTAACAAGCTGAGCTGCCATTTCATTACACAGATGACCACGTTCACTCAAAATACGCCGCTTCAGATAATAGGGATAAGGCCCTGCCTGAAGCATATGTATATCATGATTGGCTTCCACATAGAGCAGATTGGAATCCCTCAGCCGTTCTACAATGGCTTCATCATAATATCCCAGATCCGTGACCATTCCCAGTTTCTGTCCGCCATCCCGAACCATATAACTCACCGGATCCACTGCATCGTGGGAAATAGAAAAGGATTCCACAGAAAGACTTCCTACCGCAAATTCCCGTCCGGCCTCAACAGGCTGGAACAATTCCCGGTCAATCTTTCCCAGGTTTCCCATTTCAGAAATCTGACGCAATGTTTTATCCGTACCATAAATCGGTATATGGAACTTCCGTGCAAGCACACCAAGTCCGGAAATATGATCCGTGTGTTCATGAGTGATCAATATTCCCTGAATGTCCTTACCTTCCAGTTCAAATGTTTTCAATCCTTCGCAGATGCGTTTACAACTGATTCCGGCATCGATAAGGATATGGGTATCTTCATTTCCGGCATACAGACAATTCCCGCTGCTGCCGCTGGCAATAGTGCCAAATTTCATGATCATCTTCCTCTCTTGTAATCCACAGCCTATTATAATACGAATCCCGAAAAACAGCAATACAGAAAAAGGACCCTGAATGTAAATTTAATCACATCCAAAGTCCTTTTGAATCCATACTAAGCTTGTTTATTTTTTAATAGTTGTAGAACGTATGTCCGCCGATCACGAAATATTCGCTTACGCTTGACGTGTCTACATAGCCATTAAAGTAATAATAGGCACCAATATTATTGACACCTGCCAAAGCCTCCTGAGCAGCCTGCATACAGGACTCGTTCGGCCCGCTGGCAAGGACATTATCAAGAGCCCCGTTATGCGCTCCCGGGAACTGACCCGGTGCATAAATAACTCCGGCAATGGTATTATCAAATCTAGGGTCTCTCACCCGGTTTAAAATGACATTGGCTACAGCCAGCTGTCCTTCATAAGGTTCTCCGCACGATTCCACATGGACCATACAGGCCAGCAGATATGCTTCATCTGATCCTGCGGATACAGGCGAAGATACCGGTGCGCTTTCTGCCGTTTTTCCGGAACTTTCGGAATCGGCCGTTTTTTCATTCGTCTGTGTTTCAGCGGCCGGCGCTGCCGTTTCCTCCGCTGCCGCAGCTCTTTCTTCTTCTTCGGCTATGGATATGGCTTCATCCAGTTCAATGCTTTCTTCCACATATTCACTGGCAACAAATCCTTCTCCACTGCCAAAATCAATACGCGTCCACTCTTCTCCGCTCTCAACTACCGGAAAGCTTTCACTCTGAATGGCTGTTGCAAGAACTTCACTGCCTGTATCCGCCTCCTGACGGATATTCAGAGAATCGGCTGTCACCGTCACCTTATGGTGTCCGATTTCTTTTGCCAGCTTCTCGGCATCATAGCCGATCGAAATATCTTTTGTGGAAATATACCCTGTAACATTTCCCGAAGAGACTTTTGTCCACTCCGGTCCCCATTCTTCAACCACACCGCTGGAAGCCGGGTAAATCTTACCTGCAACTTCACTTTCAATGCTGTCCGCAGAATAAATTTCCAAATAAGGTTCTGTGTTCACCACAAACTTTCCTGAAAATTCACCATTGTAGAACAGACGGGTGACCCCCACCAGATTGTTCAATACATCGGTATTATTCAATGTAACATTTTTCAGTCCAACTTCAGGTGCCTTTTGGGAAACAAGCTTTTCTGAATTCGGTGTCATTTCCGCATCCGATACGGCCGTGGCAGTTTCCTCGCTTTTTGTTTCTTCAGCAAATACACATACCGCATTGCCGAACATCAGCGAGACTGTCATCACTGTACCAATCATATGTAGCATGACATTTCGTAATTTCTTACCCATATTTCACCTCTTTACTTGTAATGTGCCCGCTCGGCGAACACATTCGGTATAAGTGTTTCATACAGGCGTATTCTATCAGAATATTAAATTCTTGTCAAATCAAGGGAATCTACACAAGATTTCGACTTTTTCTATTTTCATTTCCCCATATATTGTATTTTTTCTCGATAATCTATGAATTTTGTTAATTTTTTCTTTCAATTTTTCGTGATTTTTTATAGTTTTTGTTAATATTTTTGTAAAAAATTATCAATGTTTTTTTGCCCATTCTCCACTTTGGTGCTATTTGCACAGGGAATTCAGTTGTTTTTCTACATTTTCAAGGTCAGAATTGTTATCAATCACCACATCACACCCATTTAAAAACACCGACTCCGGAAGCTGAGAAGTAAAGATGGCATCCATTTTTTCATCACTATAACCCCGTGAAATACGCAGCCGTTCCCGGCGAATTTCCGGCTTCACATGGACGTACCAGTAGTTTTCACAGACACCGATTTCCTTTAATTCATCCATCAAAGCCGCCTCTACAGCAATCATCGAATAACTATTTTCTGTCCGCCATTCACGGACTTTATTCTGAACCCATTCATAGACCTGTGGATGCGTACACTGATTCAGAGCCTGTCGCTTCTCCTCATCTTCGAAAACAATAGAAGCAATTTTCGGTCGATCCAGACGCCCCTCACTGTCAAGAATTTCTTTTCCAAAAGTCTCTACGATCATCTCATAGCTTTTTTCACCCGGCTCGCATAAGTCCCGCGCCACGTCATCTGTACGAATCACACCGCAATTAAATTTTTCTTCAAGAAGGCGTAATACTTCAGATTTTCCACTGCCTACGCCTCCCGTAATTCCAATGACCTTCATCCTGTTTCATCCTTTTCTTCTAAAATATATTTATTTTGCCTCATACCAGTCTGTACCTGTATTGATATCAATCTCCAGCGGCACCTTCAGTTCCGCCGCATGGCTCATTTCGTCGTGAAGAATCTGTTTCACAGTTTCCACCTCATCCATCGCTGCTTCAATCAACAGTTCGTCATGAATCTGGAGAACAAGACGGGATTTCAAGCCCTTTTCCCGGAGCTTTCGGTCTACCCGGATCATGGCAATTTTTATAATATCTGCTGCCGTCCCCTGAATCGGAGAGTTCATGGCAACCCGCTCACCAAAAGATCTCTGCATAAAATTACTGGAAGACAGTTCAGGAATCGGCCGTTTCCGATGAAACAACGTATACACACTGCCTTTCGCCTTGCCCTCAGCAACCAGCCCGTCAAGGAAATCTTTAATCTTCGGATAAGCAGCAAAATATTGTTTAATATAAACCTCTGCTTCTTTTCGCGTAATACTCAGTCCCTGACTCAGTCCAAAAGAACTTATGCCGTAAATGATGCCAAAATTAACAGCTTTAGCGTTGCTCCGCTGTTGGCTGGTGACTTCTTCAAGCGGCGTATGAAATACCTGTGAAGCCGTCATACGATGAATATCTTCCGCCTGCTTATAAGCCTCAATCAGATTTTCATCCCCGGACATATGAGCCAGGACACGCAGCTCGATCTGAGAATAATCCGCATCCACAAACAGACAGCCTTCCTTTGGCACAAAAACTTTCCGAATCCGCCGTCCAAGCTCCACTCGTACAGGAATATTTTGAAGGTTTGGCTCCGTACTGCTGATTCGTCCGGTAGCCGTAATCGTCTGATGGAACTTACCGTGAATTCGTCCGTCTTCCGAAATGAAATTCGCCAGGCCATCCGCATAAGTTGATTTTAACTTTGTCAACTGTCGATATTCCAGTACCAGCCGCGCGATCGGCTCCTCATCCTGAAGCTTTTCGAGAACCGCTGCCGATGTGGAATAACCGGTTTTTGTTTTCTTTCCATAAGGTAAATGCAATTTATCAAACAGAATCGTACCAAGCTGTTTTGGCGAAAGGATATTAAACTCTTCACCTGCTG
>CABRLU010000075.1 GCA_902471845.1 uncultured Lachnospiraceae bacterium
GACAGGACGTATGTTTGCTTCTGAATACTGGAAAGAAGCCGGGGTCATGCCAGATATCATTGCGACAGCCAAATCCATTGCCGCAGGTGTTCCTTTATCTGCCATTATTGCCCGAGAAGAGATTATGGAGGCTCCGGCACCGGGAACTATCGGCGGTACATACTGCGGAAATCCATTGGCCTGTGCGGCTTCTTTAAAGACGATTGAGATTATGGAGCGAGATCATCTGGCTGAGCGTTCCTGCGAAATCGGTGAAAAGGTTATGACGCGTTATCGTGAAATGATGGATAAATATCCGGTCATCGGTGATGTGCGTGGACTTGGCGGTATGGTCGGTATTGAATTTGTCAAGGATAAAGAAACAAAAGAACCGGCACCGGCATTCACATCCGCAGTTATCCAGTCCTGCGCACAGATGGGGCTTCTGGTGGAAGGCGCAGGAACCTATAATAACGTTATCCGTTTCCTTGCTCCGCTTGTTATGACAGATGAACAGTTGGAGGCAGGCCTGGATATATTTGAAAAGGCCATTCAGGCAAATGTGTAATTCTCCTTTAAATTGAGCCGACAAATTGTAAAAAAATTTTACAATTATCGGCTCTTTTGTTATACTGTAAACAAAAGGGGGTTGTATTTATGTATCAGGTTAGTGTACAGACGTATAATAAAAAGGGAAAAGAGATGGTGGATCATATTACGATCACACTCGGTTCTATGGAAGATGAAGGCTACGATGAGGCATTGAGCCGGTTGTCCGATTTACTCTTTGGCCTGGATGTGGATTATGATGATGTGGAAGGTGACGGCGATATCATTGTGGATGACATGCTCATTTCCGCTTCCGAAAGCGAGCCTTTTGAAAAAACGCTTGAAGGTAAGAAACATCTTTATAAAATCAGTGGTGGAGAAAAATAGAGGGTAAAGATATAGAATGGGCAAATTTTATCATTATACAACAACACAGGGATTTGAATCCATCATAAAAAATAAATGCATTCGTATGACACGTTCAGATTTTTTAAACGATCCTCATGACTGCAGAGTGTTTTTTGATATTGTTGAGGCATACATTGCTGAAAAAATGAAGAATATTCCAGAACTTATGAAAATGGCGGAAGTCCGGCCGGAGTTCATGGAACACATGGAAAAGATTTTAATGGAATATCCTATTGTGGATTATATGAAATATGTTTATCGCAATGTTCCAATGTACATGCTGTCATTGACAGATGAATCCGATTCTCTTCCAATGTGGAATTACTATGGCGGCGAAGGCCTGCGATTCGGATTTGATTCAGAGACCCTGGTCCGTGAGATGAGTAAGGCATTGTGTAATAAATCTTTTGAATTTTTGGTACAGACACAGGTTGAGTACATAGATTCGGATATGCCGTTATCAAAGCTTACCCTGGACTCATTTTCGAATTTTTATGTCCGGGAATATTCGGATACGGAGCAGAGACCGATTTTAAGAAAAACATCGATAAAGCATCATGATGGGCATAATCTGGAGTTTTTCATTGATTCCTATATAAAAAGTTATATAAAAACAATTCATTTTTGGATTGACGACCTTCTGTATCGGAATGCACGATTGGAAGATATATTGATTGGTCAGGAAAAATCATCGGTTTTCAAAATGATATTTGAGAATAATAAAAATGTACCGAGAAAATCACTCAGATTTAAGACCGATATCGACATATATATGCTTATTCTGGCAGCTCGTTATAAAACTAAAACATTTGAAAATGAAGCAGAGACACGAATTGTATTTTTTAATTATGATATAGAGAACAGACCAACGGAAGAATTTATAACCGTTAATTATAAGTTTGGTTCGTTTATCCGTCCATTCATAGAAAGTCCTCTTTCAATGGATGCTATAGAAGATATTTTGCTGGCGCCTTCGGCGCAGCAGATGCCGATAGAGCTGGAAGTTTATAAAAATGTTCTCCGTAATTTTATGAAAAAAGACAAAGAATTTCCTGTAAATACATCTCAGCATGAAGTGCGGTGGTAAGTCAGATTCGGAAAAGTTTTTAGGCGTATAAACAGGCGAAAAAACAGGGTGCCCCATATTTTGGGACACCCTGTTGCTATTCTAAACTAATGAGTAGTTCTGTCAATGGTATGCTAAAGCAGCCGGCATAGCCATCCATATCCGGGCCGCTTTCATTATCGTATTGGTTTGGATAATAAGAAGAATTTCCTTTACCTTTGACCTGGTAAACGGCCTTATAATATTTACCGCCGGTTTCAGATATATTTGTCTCGTAATAAATTTCAATGGCGTCAATGGCAGTTTGATCATCTCCGGCGTAGCCATTGTGATAATCCTGCCAGCTACAGCCTGTGACATAGTTCAGCCACCGTCCGTCAATTAAATGCACGCGATAGCGGACAGCACCGGAACTGACGCCGATTTTTATGGCAATGATCTCATCCTCCTGCCATCCGGCATAGTCGCTGCGGTTTTTTACATCCGGCAGAATGCCGTAATTCCGGGTCTTAACTGCATAGAAAATATCCGGTGGACAGGATGAAGGGACTTTTGTCTGGTCCGGCGCCGGGGATGAGTGTGGAGAATTGGGATTATTTGGAACAGCAGAATCTGTCGGAGTAGAGAAATCGTAATTCATGTCGACATTTCCCCGGATACCTGGAATATATCCGGCGGAAGTATATTGCCACATGTCATAGCGGCCTTCGTAAGTACAAGAGGTGTTATACTGGGCCACCCATTTGGTAAAACGGTCGAGACGATTGCCGATGATGTTTTGAAACCAGTTCAGATTTGCATAGATGCCGACATTATATCCGGCAGCTTCAAGAATATCACCGAATATTTGAGCCCCCCGGCCAGCATGCTCCTGAACGGCTGCGGTTTCTTCTTCCAGATCGAGATATATGGGATAGGATAGTTTATATCCACGGATGAGGCGGAGAACATGCTCAGCCTCACTGCGGCTTTGAGTATCATTCGCAGCGTAAGAGTAGATGTAGACGCCGAAGGGGATACCGAGCCGGGTACATTCATCCGCGTTATATTTCCAGTAAACATCATCCTGGGATTCAATATTATCGCCGTATCCGCAGCGGATAATAGCAAAATCAATGTGATTTTTGACCTCTGGCCAGTTGATTTTTCCCTGGGCATAGGATACGTCAATGCCTGTTTTTTTGTTATTTATCAGATTGTTCATTATGTTTCCCTCCATTTATTTGACCGGAAGCCGCATGACTTCCGGTTCGATTTTTTGCTTGACGACACCGTTGCCGCCGTCATTTTCATAAAGTTTACAGGCCTCGCTGAATACTTCGAGGCCATCTTTGGTAATAAATCCCTGCTTCATAAATTCACCGTGCATTTGCCAGATATTGGAGCGCAGAGATACGACCGTGCGTTCTTTATCCTTTTCAATGTGTTTGGTCATGAGCTCTTTTAATTCGTTGATGGAGTCTTTAATCTCATCGATTTCAGAAATGGATTTTTCCATCTTTTTTCGACGGAGAGATAATTTGGTTTCAATGCCTATTTTTTCAGTGAGAAAGTCAATGACTTTACTGGCTGCCATCCAGGCTGAAAAGATAGCGCAGACGGCAAATACAAACGTATTCCAGTCGATACTGAATAAGGCTGTAATTTCTTCGTTCATATCGTTCACCTCGTATTATAAAAATTTATATCGCGGAGGTTCCTCATCAAAGAACAGGTAGCGAATGTAATCATCGAATATGATGGCAAAAGCACAGATTGGGAGAAAGAGCAGGGCGAAAGTGAGGGACGTCTGGCCGAGCAGGTTAAATCTGAGATTTGAGTAGTCCCAGACATTCCAGTCTAGCCATAAATTGACGATACAGCCGGTGATAAATTCGGCTATCAGTGCAAATATCCATACTTTTAAGAGCTGCTTCCAGAATGGATAGTCCCATTCAAAGACTTCATTCTGGACGGAAGCGTAGATAAAAATGATTCCAGCGCAGAGAAACATAGACCAGTGGGTGCGGCCACGATAGAGCATTTCGATACCACAGTAGGTAAGACCGCCGATATAGAACAGAAAAAAATATTTAAGGATGAACCTCAATGTTTTCAATAGAATCAACCTCCGCATGTTTTTGATAAGCTTCTATGATTTCATTTAAGGCAGTTAAAATATCTTCCATGTTTTTCTGTAAATCTTCCGGCAGTTCAGAACTTGCTGTGATGGACAGAACCTCTTCCGGAGAAGTACATCTGCGAATCCATACATTATAGGCGTTGATCAGCGTTGTAAATTGGGTGACAAAGGCATCCGTCACAAGGGATATCAGAGACATTTCTTTCGGCGTATAAACACGACAGGAGTTTTTGTCCGAATGATAAGGAACGGGAACCTGAAATAGTTCGGCCCGCCGGGTCAGTTTATCAATATTTAACTGGTCCAGAGTGGACAGAGAAAAATGTTCCGTGCCGTCAGGAAGCTCCACATCCGTACCCTTTTCAATAAAATGGCTGATTTCATCCTGAATTTCTTTGCATTTATATTCCTGAATTTCTTCCAGGGTCATCTTAGAGAAATCCGTTACCGGGTCTATCTTTTCGCGCATTTGTTCCACTACAATATTTAATGCACTTATTTTTGCTTCTATGTCCATCAGTTTTTTGAGCTGGACAAAAACAATATAGTCTTTGGTGTGACTGCCGGAATCCGGTGTCTGAGTCGAAAGTATGGCATCACCAAAACCAGTGTAGGCGGCCGAGATGGCATTCCCCTGTTCGTCTACCAGCTCCAGCTTCTTTAAAGCAAACTCATCTTTGAATTTTCTATAAATATCTACCGAATGCTCGTTCATCTCAATGAAATTCTCATAATGGAATTCAATGATTAAAGCATCCACATTGTCAATGAGTGTCGGAGTGAAACCAGTGCACTCCATCGTTGTTAAGTCGTTGAATCGAATTATATTTTTCAAAGCGTTTCCCTCTTTTCTTTAAATTTTGTTTGAAAAAGGCTGCCTGGATGCAGGCAGCCTGAAGTTAAAATAGTTTCATGGTGTAGAGAAAATCACAATGCGGTAAACAATAATTTAGCGTCGCTAAAATCATCGTTTGCAAATCATAATCACGACAGCAGATATTATACAGAAAGTGAAGTTAATACTTTAGTGAATAAGTATGTTGAACGTGCCCCTGGATTGACATGCAGTTCTCTTGCCAATTTTGTAAAAGCAATAAAAAATGGAACAATGATGGGGCAAGTTAAAGATACTTCCAATTGGGCTGGTTTTGGTACAAATAGTTGGTTTAAAGTAATCGTAGTAAATCAAAATCTTGCAGACGGTAATTATGATGTTGATATATTTATGATAATGAAATCATCTAATGGTACAAATGATGTCTATATTGGAAGAATAAACGGGAAGACTTCCTATACTTTTTCAAAATCCAAAATTCTATTATATGGTGATCCGACTGGCGGAATCAGTCAACCGGCTAATCAGCAATTGTATCTTTCGGCCAGTAACGAGGCAAATTATAAATTGTTTTTAGGAGTAAGAGACAACTCATGGATGTTTGGACCAAATATTTCAGGAATGTTGACGTTAGGTTCATCCAAATACAAATGGTCATCTGTTTATGCCAATAATGGAACGATCCAAACTTCTGACAAGAAAGAAAAGCACGATATATCTGCTTTAGATGTGAAATTAAGCAAAGATTTTATAATGAAACTGAATCCTGTCAGATATAAAATGAATACTGAAAAGACCGAAAAATATCATTATGGATTAATTGCACAAGATGTTGAACAGGCAATGCTTGATCTAAACTTATCAGAAAACGATTTTGCAGGGCTTTACAAAACAAAAAGTGAAACAGAGACAAATCAATTTACCTATGGTCTGATTTATTCTGAATTTATTGCTCCTATAATTAAAACTATTCAGAGCCAGGAATATGAAATTAATGAGCTTAAAAAAGAAATTGAGGACTTGAAAAAAACTATTATTTAAGCTGTTCTTTTCCACATATAACAGGTGATATATGGTTGGAGAATGGATTGAGAATTGCTTAACTGCGAATTTGTTCCTGGTGACGCATTTCCAGTGTTACCATGAGAATGCGAAGCGCCACCGCCGCTATTATTTGTTATAACATCCAAAGAAGTTGTACTGACTATTACTCTGTTAGCAAAAGCTACCGAACCTGTTAATCCATAACCACTTGCTTCCAAGTCAGTTGTTCGTAGGCCTATTCTATGACTATGTGCCGGAATTTCATTAATTGTAAGAGTATGCCCTCCTGTCGTATGAGCATGACTGTTTACAGTATGACTATGTGAGAGATTCACTGTTTTCGCTCCACCGGTTTTCTCTGTGGTATTAAAGTCACTATCTGAGGTATTTATACCAACCGGGACCCGGCCGGAACCCCAGGCAACCCACGTTCCGCCGATAAAGGTTCCGGGGTTTTTATTTACCGTTGTAAAAAATATAGAACCGACGGGAAAAAGGGTCTTGCCCATATTCGTTAAACTGTTGTTTAGTGAATTAGTCAGCTTGCTGCTGGCGGCATATTCATCACTGTTCGTGGCAAGCGAGGTGGCGATTCCTCGCATACCGTTAAAACTGTAGGCTTTCACAGCGCCATCAACCTGTAGCCGGGTAGAGGTATTACTGGTCGTTGCACTGTCGGTCGGCAGACAGTTAACGCCGACGCGGCCATTGTTGCCAATGGACAGAATAGGTATGCCCTGGGTGAGCGTTCTGGCAATGGTGACTGTATTTTTGTCGTCAGCAATCTGTACCTGAAATTCATAGGTCTTGTTGATTGTAAAGCTGCCGATACTGAAAGCCGGGATAGTGACTTTGCCGCCGGATATGGTGGCTTTGGCGGTAATATCCGTCCAGGAAGCTGCGTCTCTGGCAGCAATCGTTTCACCATATCTATATTTTACAGACTTTATTGTGTTTTGGTTGTTAACGACGGCATATGTGCCATTGAAAGCCAGGGTGGTTGGAGCTTCAAAATCATTTTGACGTTTGAGCGTGATAGTTCCTGTGGGTTGGAAATATTGGTATACGGTAATATTCTTACTCACGGAATTGGAAAAGCCGCGGCTGTCAGTGACCGTTAGTGTAACGCTGTAAGTTTTAGCAGCCGGAGCAGAACCAAAGGAAACAACGTCATTGACGTTTAATTGAGATTTGGTATTGCCGTTAAAGGTAATTTTATAGGCTTTGGCCGGGATTGACGCACTCTTTTTAGCTGTAGCTGCGGCGGTTATTTTGGCATAAACAGCAGATAAGGATTGAACAAACAGTGTATTGTTTGCTGTGGTGAAATAACCGTAGGCATTATTGTTGTCGTATACGCTGAGCAGGGAAGCTGCTACCGATGGTTTGGTGGCAGCATTGTTGGAGATACTGAAAGTATTCCAGGAACTTTGAATGGTCGACAAAGGCGAGGTGTTATTGTTCGCATTCGTTTGATTGGCATAGGTACGGGTATAGACGCAGTATTTACCGGACGCAGTGTTTGGCACTTTGGCAAAAAATTTATTGACCTCAGCTTCGGTAAATGAAATGGCAGTGTTGCCGCTTTTGACCCCAGAAAGAGTTTTGACGACAACATCTGAAGAAATCGTACCTCCAACATCTGTGTAAAAGAAAAGGCGGATATATCCGCTTCCCGGATTCGAGATATTCAGCGTAATATTTCCGCTGGTATCCGGCAGTGTCCATGCAGGGACACTACTGATGGAAGCGCCTGCGATGGTTGTAAAAGAGGCGGTTTTCTCTGTCCACAACCCGGAATCTTTACGTTTGAGCCGGATCCGAACGCTGTGGCTGGTATTAGGGGATAAGCCGCTGACAGTAAATGAGCCGGATGTAGCATTGGTTGTGATATTCACGGCTGTCGAGCTGCCGTCAAGATAGTACTGGCCCTCAGATATGTGGGCGTCGGCAGACCATTTAACCCTTGCGGAAGTCATGGTCCGGTTGTCGACCCCAGTCGTAAAGTTTGCGTATCTTGGAATCGTATCCAGTGTCAGTGTATGCGCGTCGACAACGACATTATCCGGGGCAATGCCGATGTAGGCATAGGCACGCACTTCACAGGATTTCGTACCGTTATCATTGTGGGGAACGACAAATGTATGGCCGGGACCTATTTGATACCATTGACCGGCATTGTAATTCAGATTTATGTTAAAGTTTTCTTTGTAATGTTGGCCATCACACCAGAATTCCACGTAGGCGCTGCCTGTTTCGTTGTACCAGTAAGAACTGTAATCACTTCGCATGAAGGATAACGTCATGTAAACATTTGACGTATTGGCGCTGGAGCCGTTACTATTGTAGGTACAATTCAGGTGAATCGTATATTGGCCGCCGGAACCGTTTTGATAGCCATTAAATTCTGTATATCCCATTAACTGTCACCTCCTGATGGAACAAAGCATAAGAATTTTGTACCGCCTGAAATCTGCATGGGAACGGCTTTGATTCCATAAAAATCGGCGCCGTTTGGAGCCAGAAGGCGGTTGGTGTAAACAGAATCCTCCTGGATTCCGAAAATACGGTTTTCATTTTCATAGACATTGATTTCATCTGTATTAAAGACAGCGTTTTTGCTGCCCTTTGAGAACTGAATCCCCTTGGAACTGATGGTCACTTCGCCGACGGTGGCACCGACGATATGTCCGTTTTCGTCCTGGGTATTGAGGGCTTCCTGAAATTTAGCCATCCAGGCCTCGGAAGTCATTGTATAATTGGCTACAGTTGATTTTATCTGCTCGTCAATGGTATCAGACATGTTTGTGACGGTTGTACGGACACCTTCTACATTCTCCTCGATAGTGGTCATTTTTCTTTGTAAAGAGGAGACATTTCCGGTATTTTCATTGACTGTTGATGAGATTTCTCCGATTTCTGTTCGTGTCCCTTCAAGAGAATTGTTGATTCGATTGTACATTTCTCTGATGTTAATTTCTCTTTCTGTTGCAGTTCCATCAGTGTCATAATCCGTCACAGTTACCATTGTATTGCTGATCACCTGATCAATCCGGTCATTTTGGGCGGTAATGCTCGCCTCTATATGATTTAGTTTTTGTGCATAGGAAAATGTATTTGTTATGTCATAAACTGTCGCAAAGCACAGATTCCATGAGACCGGATAGGCAGCAGAAGGCGCAGAGGAGTTACTGGTCAGGCAGAAATGGAACATTTCTCCGAAATCACCGGTATCACCGCATATAAAAGTCATATTCGGCCCCCCGGCCGGTGCCGATATTTTTCCCCGACATATCGCCGCAGGTTTTTGTTTCACCAATCCATCGGGCGTCGCAGTTGGCGCCGGCAGTGATTTCCTGACATTCAAGTGAATAATCCACCGGGATTTTTGCAATGATTTTACATACATATCTGCCGTTGCAGCGGGAAGCCGCATGGAAATAAAAACCGCCGATGAATTGTTCAGTTTCTGTGTTCCATTCGGAAGCGGAAAAGGAAATACTATGGGCCAGAGAATCTTCGACAGGAGAGTCAGGATTGGCTGTGATGGCAACGGATGTGTGGTCGCATTTATAAAGAGAAATTCCCGGAAAATATTCACTGAAGTGTTCTGGAAGAAATCCTTCCGGGTTCTCCAATGCAAATGTCGGATTTGCATAAAGCATTTCTCCGGCGGCCATATTGGACAGGATTGCAGCGTTTTCGTTGGTTTCTTCAAGATGGGATTCAACTCCGATTTTGAAATTGTCAAGGCCCACTTCCAGGGTTCCGGTGCGCTCTTCCAATGAGGAGATATCGCCTTCCAGGTTGGTCTTAATGCTGGAAATGGTGTTTTTTGTGGAATTTAAGTCCTGCTCCAAAGTGTTGGTTTTGGCTGTAACACCGGAGATAGAAGATTCGTGGGATGAGAGGGTCTGGGTATGGCTGTTGACCGTGTCTTTGGTCAGGTTGTAATCATCCTTGACAGAGACGGAGGTTCCGTCCTCCTTTGTAATGGTCGTATCGGAGATTAACTGGTTGATTTCTCCCGTATTTGCATCAATGGCCGTCTGAATCGTGCTGATTTTTTCGGTCAGGGTCGTACCATCCTCGTTGACGGTAATACTGCTGGATTTCCATACCGGTTTTCCGTTTTCCTCGGCAGCACCGGCAGAAATCCAGTCCACTTTGCCGGTATCAATGGCGTTATCTTCGACCATACGGGTTTTAATCAGGCCATCAGTAATCGCATCCTCATGCAGTCCGTTTTCGTCAATAAGGACAGACTGTTCAGAACCCCGAAGAATGAAAGAAAAGTTCCCGTTTGCATCCCTGCCGAGCTGGAGCCGTACACCGGAAGCATCGGAAAACTGCATGGTGGCTCCATTTATGCTGAGAGTACCGTCATCTGAAGCGAGACCGATATAGTCGGTGTTGATGTTTCCGGCTTTCAGGTCATTTACAGTGATGTTCTGTGCCATGAGGTCTTTGATATAGGCCGTATCAATGACGGAATTTTGGGCATTCAGATAAATCGTATGAAGGGAACCGGTGGTGGCCGAGCCGGAGAGAAGAAGCTTGATTTCTCCGTAATCAGCAATAAGCTGTTCCACATCAATTTTAGCCGCATCCAATTCGGTCAAAGACGCAAACTGGGTCTGCAGATAGGTAATAAATGCCGAGTCGGCAGACAGTTTGGAAATATCCGCGACTTCTGCCGATAAATCCTTCGTTTTCAAATAGTCGGCCAGAGCTACATCAAAGGTACCGAGGACGGCCTGAATATTTTGAGCCGTGGCATTTTGAAAAGCCGGAGAGGATGTGAATGAGGCAAACTTGGAATTCAGCAGGGTAGAGA
>CABRLU010000076.1 GCA_902471845.1 uncultured Lachnospiraceae bacterium
TCGGCGGCTGTGTATTTGCCTCAGGAAAGCGGCCGGATGATGTAAAGACCGGTGTGGCATCCGAGAACATTGAGGCGGGTTCAGACGAACTGCTGACATTGGTCAATGAAGAACATTCGATGCCTCCGGACTGGCAGTGTGATTTGGTCCAGTTAAACAATGGTCAGAATATTGACAGCAGAGCCTATGAAGATTTACAGCAAATGATGGATGATGCAAGAGCAGAAGGGTATGATCCTTATATATGTTCTTCCTGGCGCAGCCATGAAACTCAGGTGCGGCTTTTTGGAGAAGAAATTAAAAGCTATGAGAAACGGGGATATTCTGAAAGTGAGGCGGAGGTTCAGGCGGCCCAGTGGATCGCAGTACCGGGAACAAGCGAACATGAGCTCGGACTCGCATTGGATATCGTATCTGTGGAAAATCAAAGACTGGAAGAGTCACAGGAGGACACACCGACACAGCAGTGGCTGATGGAGCATTGTTATGAATATGGATTTATCCTCCGTTATCCGAAGGATAAGGAGGATATTACGGGAATCAGCTATGAACCATGGCATTACCGTTATGTGGGCCGGGAGCATGCCCGGGCCATCCGTGAGTCGGGTGTATGCCTCGAAGAGTATGTGACACAAAAATAGATAACGAATTTTGATTTACGCGTTCATCAGTTGATGAACGCGCTTTTTATAGATTAGAGTGTTTCGTAAAATTTTAAAATTCGATCCATTCGGGACGTCATGTTTGCCAGCAGTCCATCCATAATTGTGATGGCGGCCATGGATTCGACAACGACAACAGCCCGAGGGACAATAACAGGGTCATGCCGGCCTTTAATCTGAATCTGAATGTTTTCGCCCTGTTTATTGACTGTTTCCTGGGATTGGAAAATGGAAGGGGTTGGTTTAATGGCGACGCGGATGCGGAGTGGTGATCCGTCGCTCATGCCGCCGAGAGTGCCTCCGGCGTGATTTGTCTTTTTTGAGACGCATCCGTCCTCCATATAAAAGGCATCGTTATTTTTTGAGCCATAGGCAAAGGCGGCCTGGAAGCCGTCGCCGATTTCAACACCTTTGACAGCGCCGATGGACATCATGGCTTTTGCCAGGTTGGCATCCAGTTTTTCAAATACCGGGTCGCCGATGCCGGCCGGAAGACCGGTGACTTCACAGTCTACAATGCCGCCGATAGAATCTCTGGCTGCCATCATTTCTTTGAGAAGAGCTTCTGCTTTGAGAGCAGCAGCGGCATCCGGCATATTTAAAGGATTATTATAAATTTCAGAAAAATCTTTATTCATTTCGTCGATTATAATGGGGCCGATACTGTGGGTATAGGCCTGAAGTTTTATCCCCAGACTGTTTAAGAATTTGGAGGCAATGGCGCCTGCAGCTACACGGCCGATGGTTTCACGACCTGAAGAACGTCCGCCGCCCCGGTAGTCTCTGAAACCATATTTTTCGTCAAATGTGTAATCGGCATGTCCCGGACGATAATAACCGGCGATTTCCGAGTAATCGGAGGAACGCGCCGTCTTATTCCAAACCAGCATGGAGATGGGGGTACCTGTCGTTTTTCCTTCGAAAATACCAGACAATATTTCGACCTGATCGGCTTCATTACGGGGGGTAGAATAGGGGGATTGTCCCGGTTTACGGCGGTTCAGAAAAATCTGAATATCTTCTTCTACAAGAGGGAGGCCGGCCGGACAGCCGTCCACAACGACACCGACAGCTTTTCCGTGGGATTCTCCCCAGGTTGTTACTTTAAATATATTTCCAATACTGGAACCAAACATAGTTATTTTCACCTCTGAATTTATTTTATGTATCATTATAACGAATTTATGGGCAGTATGCAAATAAATATTGTGATATTTGTGCGATGTTATAAAAAAAAGAACAAAGTGTATGATTATTCATCTAAAAACATTGCCTATGTGAACGGTGGGGGTTCAACTTTATGCCTAAAAAATGGATAATTTGTCCAGGAAAAGCTGTCTTTGACAAATTTTGTGTTTCGTGGTAAAACAATTAAAACGTAACTCGGCGATGCCATAAGAGTTATTTCGTTTGGAGGTGTAATTTATGAAGACCCAGATTAAATTGCAGGACATTGACGGAGCAAAAGAATTCGTTCGTGCCGCTGTGAAATGTGATTTTGACATTGATGTATACTATAATCGGATTGCACTGGATGCAAAATCGGTTTTAGGAATTCTCAGTCTGGATCCGAGACATCCAATTACCGTTGATTTTGACGGTGAAAATGCTGGCTTAAATGAAGTGCTTGAAAAGTATGCTATCTAAAATTATTTAGATATACCTGACTTGCGAAGCGGACTTAAAATATGGACTTACAGAGCGGACTTGCGAAGCGGACTTGAATACATGAGACTAAACAGTATATTTATGAAGAAATGGGGCTGTTTTGCCGTATATTTAACGGCGGGGCGGCTCTTTTTCTGTGTTATCGGAAAAAAATCGAAAATTGGCAGTTGCGAAAAAATCCGGTTAAAGGTATACTAGTAGTGTTATCCTAAAATTTGGGAGTTCAGCAGACAAGGGGGACTTTATGTATAAATTATTGACGACGGATGGAAGAGCGAAGCGGGGCGAATTTAGGACAGTCCATGGCACGATTCAGACACCGGTGTTTATGAACGTGGGGACGGCCGCAGCCATTAAAGGGGCGGTGGCGACGACGGATCTGCAGCAGATCAAGACCCAGGTGGAGCTGTCGAACACGTACCATCTGCATTTGCGTCCAGGGGATAAGGTTGTAAAAAAATTGGGCGGTCTTCATAAATTTATGAACTGGGATAAACCGATTTTGACGGATTCAGGTGGTTTTCAGGTATTTTCTCTGACAAGTCTGAGAAAGATTAAAGAAGAGGGCGTCTATTTTAATTCCCATATCGACGGACATAAGATTTTTATGGGACCGGAAGAGAGTATGCAGATTCAGTCGAATCTGGCATCGACGATTGCCATGGCCTTTGACGAATGCCCGTCATCTTTGGCCACCAGAGAGTATATACAGAATTCTGTGGATCGAACGAAGCGATGGCTGTATCGCTGCAAAGCCGAGATGCAGCGCTTAAACAGTCTGCCGGATACAATTAATCCGAACCAGATGCTCTTTGGCATCAATCAGGGCGGAACCTTTGCTGATATTCGTATTGAACATGCAAAAGCAATTTCCGAGCTGGATTTGGATGGCTATGCACTGGGCGGTCTGGCTGTCGGTGAAACTCATGAAGAGATGTATCATATCATTGAAGAAACGGTGCCTTATCTGCCTCAGAATAAACCGACCTATTTAATGGGTGTCGGCACGCCGGCGAATATTCTGGAGGCCGTCGACAGAGGTGTGGATTTCTTCGACTGTGTATATCCGTCAAGAAATGGCCGGCATGGACATGTCTATACGAATCATGGAAAGCTGAATTTATTTAATGCAAAATTTGAACTGGATGAACGTCCGATTGAAGAAGGATGCGGCTGTCCGGCCTGTAAAAATTACAGCAGGGCTTATATCCGTCATCTTTTAAAGGCGAAAGAAATGCTTGGAATGCGTCTTTGCGTCTTGCACAATTTGTATTTTTATAATACAATGATGGAAGAGATTCGGGAGGCAATCGAGGAACATCGATATGCTTCTTATAAAAAAGCGAAGCTGGAAGGCTTCGAAATGAAAGAAGAAAATTAATTTAGGAGGAAACGTATTATGGAAGGAAGCTACTGGATTTGGGTGGTTGGCTTATTAGTAATCTATGGAGTTGTATTATACTTTTTATCCATTCGGCCACAGAAAAAACAGGAAAAGAAAATGCAGGCTATGCTGGATGCTCTCGAGGTTGGCGACAGTGTTGAGACAAGCGGCGGTCTGTTCGGTGTTGTCATTGATGTCAGCGGCGATATCCTGATCGTAGAATTTGGCGGAGACAGACACTGCCGGATTCCGATGCGAAAGAATGCTGTTGTAAGTATTGAAAAAGCAAACAGCACGGAAGAATAAAGAACTTTTAGAAACCCTGTCCGGGAAAGCGGACAGGGTTTTTCTGTTAATTGAAATAATTTATCAATAGCCCGGGTTTCTTTTTATTGTGATTGTGCTATTCTAAATATAAGTTTGTCGAAACTAACCGCAAAACATAAATAAGAGGTAGAAAAATGTTTTTGGAAATTCATGATTTAAAAAAGAGTTACGGTGAGGATTCAAACCGTGTGGATGTTTTAAAGGGAATTAATTTTTCGGTAGATAAGGGGGAAATTTGTGTCCTTCTTGGGCCTTCCGGTTCGGGCAAGTCAACCCTGCTTAATATCATCGGCGGCATTGACAGCGCCGATGGCGGCGATATCTGTATCAACGGCGAGCGGACGGCGGATATGAAGGAAAAACGTCTGACTATCTATCGGAGAAAGCATTTGGGCTACATTTTTCAGATGTATAATCTCATACCGAATCTGACGGTCCGGGAAAATATTGAGGTGGGCGCTTATTTGAGTGAAAGGCCCTTAGACGTGGATGAGTTGTTACATACATTGGGACTGTATGAACACCGGCATAAAATACCAAATCAACTCTCCGGCGGACAGCAGCAGCGGACAGCTATTGGCCGGGCTATCGTAAAGAATCCGGATATTTTATTGTGTGATGAACCGACAGGTGCTTTGGATTATCAGACATCGAAGGAAATTTTGAAGTTGATTGAGACGGTCAATGAAAAATACGGCAATACAATCATTATGGTCACTCATAATGATGCCATTAAGGGAATGGCAGACCGGGTCGTTCATCTGCGGGACGGAAATATCCGCAAAAACTATCGAAATGAACAGCGTATTCCTGCAGCGGAGCTGGAATGGTAAGGAGGAAACCGATGAAAAATCCTTTAAGAAAACGGCTGCTGCGGGAATTGAAAAGTGAGATTGGAAAATACCTGGTTATTTTTCTCCTTTTAATCGGAACGATTGGTTTTGTATCCGGTTTTTTGGTGGCTGACGGCAGTATGATCACGGCTTATAATGAGGGCTTTGAAAAATATAATATTGAGGATGGTAATTTCCGCCTGACGGAAAAGGCCAATAAAGCTCAGAAGAAAACGATTCAGTCCTTTGGCGTGACCCTCTATGAGAATTTTTATGCTGAAGAAAAGCTGACCAATGACAGTACCCTCCGAATTTTTAAAAACCGGGAGGATGTGAATAAGGTCTGCCTGATGGAAGGCGCAATGCCGGAAAATATTGGTGAAATTGCCATTGACCGTATGTATGCGGATAATAATGAGATTTGTGTGGGCGATACCTTGAGCAGCGACGGACGGTCGTGGACGGTGACCGGCCTGATCGCTCTTTCGGACTATAGCTGCCTTTTTTCAAATAATAACGATTCTATGTTTGATTCGGTGAAGTTTGGCGTTTCTGTGGTCACGGCAGATGAATTCAGCAGTTTTAGTGAGGAAGAATTAAATTATAGTTATTCCTGGAAATATAATGTGGAACCTGTGGATGAGGCCGGGGAAAAGCAGATGTCCGAGGATTTGATGAAACAGATCAGCAGCGAGGCATCCCTGGAAGACTTCGTACCCTGCTATTTGAATCAGGCTATTCAGTTTACAGGCGAGGATATGGGCAGTGACCGGGCGATGATGGTTGCTCTTTTATATATCGTTATTGTGATCATGGCTTTTGTTTTTGGTATTACCATCAGCAACACCATTAATAAAGAAGCAAATGTCATCGGGACTCTGAGGGCTTCAGGATACACGCGCAATGAGCTGATTCGGCATTATATGGCCATGCCGTTGCTCGTCACTCTGGCAGGGGCTGTGGTCGGAAATATTCTTGGTTATACAGTATTTAAAGATGTTTGTGTATCTATGTATTATGGAAGCTATAGTCTGCCGACCTATGTGACTATCTGGAATGGAGAAGCTTTTCTTATGACGACGGTAGTGCCTGTTTTGATGATGCTCGTCATTAATTTTGTTATTCTCAAATATAAGATGACATTGTCGCCGCTGAAATTTTTACGGCGGGATTTAAGCCGGAGAAAGCAAAAACGGGCCATCCGCTTAAGTCCGAAGATGGGATTTTTCCAGCGGTTTCGGCTCAGGGTTATTTTTCAGAATTTTAATAATTATATCATTTTGTTTATCGGTGTTTTGTTTGCCAATTTATTACTCATGTTTGGACTTTTATTTCCGGCAGTGCTGGATCACTACCAGGAGGAAATGGAAAATAACCTGCTCTGTAATTATCAGTACATCCTCCAGGTCCCGTTGGATGCTATGGATGAGGAGCATAAGCTGGAAAGCCTGTTGTCCATGATGCAGTTTGCCCGTGACGTGGAAACGGAAAATGAGGATGCGGAAAAGTTCAGTGCCTATTCACTCAATACACTGGGAGATGTCTATAAGAGTGAATCCATCATGCTTTACGGCATTGATGGAAACAGCCGCTATATTCCGGTAGATGTATCAGATTCTCAGGTGTATATATCTTCGGCTTATGCAGAAAAATACGGCATCGGCCAGGGAGATATCCTGCGATTGAAAGAGGCTTATGAAGATACAACTTATGAATTTACCGTAACGGGGATTTATGATTATGAAGGTGCATTGGCGGTATTTATGAATCAGGCCATGCTGAATCAAACCTTTGATCTGGATAAAGATTATTTCAGCGGCTATTTGTCAAATACGGAAATTACAGATATTGACAGTAAGTATATCGGCTCGGTCATTGATCTGGAAGCGCTGACCAAAATTTCCCGGCAGTTGAATGTGTCTATGGGCAGCATGATGCTTTTGGTGGATGGCTTTGCCATCATTATCTTTATGGTTTTGATCTATCTGCTGTCCAAAATTATCATTGAAAAAAATGCTCAGTCCATTTCAATGGTGAAAATTCTGGGATATTCGGATGGAGAAATCAGCCGGTTGTATATTGTTTCCACAACCATCGTTGTCATTCTGTTTTTACTGATCAGCCTGCCGATTGAATATCAGATTATGGTGTTTTTATTCCGGGTGATCATGATGAGCAGTATTTCCGGATGGATTCCTTTCTATGTGGACCCGATACTTTATGTAAAAATGTTTGTCATAGGATTGGCAACCTATTCGGTGGTGGCCGCATTGGAGTATCGCAAAATACGGAAAGTGCCGATGGATGAAGCACTGAAAAATGTTGAATGATAGAGAGCGTCAAAGCATGGAGGTAGAGAGATGAAAAAGATAATGGCGGTGCTTTTGGCCGGGGGTCTTATCCTGGGACAGCCACTTTCAGGGATGGCCGTCCGGGCACAGGAAAATACGGAGGAAGGACAGAAGGATAAGACAGAAACGGTCTATGTGAAAGCCGACGCAGAGGGAAATGTTCAGGATATTTCTGTGGAAACCGTGTTGAAAAACAGGAATAACGGAGAGGAGGTTCCGGATTATTCCACTCTCAGTGATATTAAAAATATGGAAGGTGATGAGGAATATACTCAAAATCCGGACGGTACGATGTTATGGGACAATAATGGAGAAGATATTTCCTATAAAGGTAAAAGCAGTGCAAACCTTCCTGTATCCGTAAAGGTAAGTTATTATTTGAACGGTGAAAAAGTGACGCCGGAAGAAATCGCCGGAAAGAGTGGAGCCATTCGGATTCGGTTTGATTATGAGAATCATACCTCCGAGACGGTGACGGTGGGTGGCAAGACGGTGGATGTGCAGACGCCTTTTGTTTTGATGTCTGTGATGTTTCTGCCTTCGGATACATTTTCAAATATTAAAGTATCCAATGGAAAGGTGATGACCAGCGGAGATGATAATATAGTGATTGGCTATGCCAGTCCGGGGCTGGCTGCCAGTCTGAAACTGGAAAGTTATGGCCCAACGGAGGATATATCTGTGCCAGAATATGTGGAAATCACAGCGGATGCGTCCGAATTTGAATTGGGATTTACAGCTACTGTGGTTACACCGGGAGTTTTTGCTGATATGGATACGGAGGACCTGAACGATGTGGATGAGATGATTGATGATATGGGGGCGCTTACCGATGCTTCCGGTCAGCTTGTCAGCGGCACATCCGAATTTTTTTCAGGAATGAAGACTTTTGAAACCTATATGACCGAGTATATCAAGGGTGTTGGTGCGGTAAAGGATGGCTCGAATGCACTGACAGAGGGATTGGCGGCCCTGAATGAAAATAAAGAAGCTTTAAAAACCGGAGCAGAGGCGTTACAGAGCGGGCTGGAAAGCCTGAATGGAGCGCTGGCACAGATATGCCTGCCGACGGAAGAAGGAATAGATAATACGGCTGTTACTGAAGCAGCCAAAGCATTGGCAGCGGATGGCGAGAAACTTGCCGGATTTTTAACATCCATTCAGGAAAGCCTGACTCAGATGCAGGCCCTTACGGAAAATGCATCGGCCTATGTTACGGCTGTCCGGGAAAATATTGGGGCGGCACAGAACAATTTATCGTCAGTGAATTTATCCGACATGGAGGCAGCCGCCAATGCATCGGCAAGGGAGCAGGCAGGCAGTGCGCTGGATGCGGCGCTTGCATCGATTCCGGATGAACAGCTTTCCGCAGAGGAAAAGGCGGGGATTCGGGCAGCAGTTGTCGATGGTATTGATGTGAGCGGTACAGCCTCTGAAGCTCAGGGATATGTTGATGCCGCCGCCGAAAAGCTTGCCGGAATTCCGGATTTTGAGGTATCGGAGCTGACGGTTAATGCTGCCGGAATCGAAGGGGTGGTCAGTGACATGACAGCCAAACTGGAAATTCTCAAATCCTATTCGGACAGCCTGTCCGGTGTGAAGGAAAAATTTGCCACTATGGGCAGTGCATTGGAAACACTGAAATCCAGTGTAGCCCAGTTGGAAACCGGAAGCAGACAGCTCACAGAAGGCATTACGACGTTTAACGAAGGCATTGCACAGCTCTATGAAGGGGCTGCCGCACTTAGCAGCGGCGCTTCCGAACTGACGACGGCAGGAGAGTCCTTAAATACCGGTTTCAGCACATTAACTCAGGGCGCCCAGACTTTGAAAGAAGGTGTCGCGGCCTTTGATGAGGAAGGTATACAAAGTCTCGGTGATTTGGCAGGCAGCGATCTTGAAAACCTCCTGACACGCATTCGGGCTTTAAAAGAAGCGGATAGCCGGTATGACAACTTTGCCGGAATCGGGGAAAACCAGACGGGCAGCGTAAAATTCATTATTGAGACAGCTGAGATTGAAAAATAGGATGTGTTGTTTTATGGCCGTAATTTTTCCAATACATCATAAGGAATGACCAGGTTTCCCATGCCCTTTCCAATCTGAATATGAGGTTTCACCGAACCGTGGAAGTCGGAGCCGCCGGACCAGAGCAATTGGTGACGGTCCGCAAGACGTTTCATATTCCGTTCATCTGCTGGAGTGTAAGTGCTGTAATAGGTTTCAATACCTCGCAGGCCATAGTTTTTTAAGCTTTCGATGCAGGCGTCAAGCTGAGCCGGAGTAAAGCCATAGAGAAGGGGATGGGCCAGAATGGCTATACTGCCGCCATCACAGATGGCACGAACGGCGTCTTTTGGTGTTACGCCGGTTTTCGGAACATAAAAGGGCATACCGGGAGAAAGGTATTTATCAAAAACTTCTTTGATAGAAGCGGCATAGCCTACATGGACAAGATAGCGGGCAAGATTTGCACGGGTGATGACAGCATCACCTTCGACAGCCCGCAGTTTTTCCATGGTGATATCGACACCGGCCGCCTGCATTTTTTCAATCATTCGAAGATTTCGTTGTTCCCGAATCTGTTGAAAAGCCTCAAGACGCTGTGCCAGTAACGGGTCCTTCGGGTCAAGAAAAAGACCGACGATATGGACTTCCCGGTCGCCTCCGTACACAGCCGACAGTTCAATGCCGGAGATGCATTCGATATTTAATTTTCTGGCGGCCCTGAGGGCTTCGGGTACGCCCTTCATCGTATCATGGTCAGTTAAGGCTACGGCGGCAAGGCCCGCAGCCGCAGCGGCTTCCATAACTTCTGTCGGTGTACAGCTTCCGTCGGAGGCGTTGGAGTGGGTATGTAAATCAATTCGTTTCATGATTGTTTTCCTTTCTGTCGTGCGCCGGACTTTGGGTCCGGCGTAATATCTGTATAATAGTATAGCATTTTCAGAAAGAAAAAAACATATAGTTAAAAAAAGGTTTATGGACGGGATATATTTTGAGGACCTATACGATTTCGATATTAAAAGCGCTGATCATCAGTTATGTGATTTCTGCGGCTTCGCTGATGGTACTTGCAGGACTTCTCTATTGGCTGGATATTGCGGCGGCCCAACTCCAGATTGGTATGATAGTCACCTATATCGGCTCTTGTGTCGTCGGTGGATTTTACGTGGGGAGGAAGATAAAAAAAAGAGAGTTTCTATGGGGCCTGATTGTCGGAGTTCTTTATTACAGCATTCATATTGCGGCGGTTATTGCTGTGGAAGGGGTACAGCCGGAACGCATTGTACCGGGAACAGCACTGGCTCTGCTGTGCATGGGAAGCGGCATGTTGGGCGGTATGCTGAGCTGACAGGATAAAATAAAAAAATAGCTTTTAAAATAAAAACAAGTATGATATACTGTTCGTGAATGCAATGTATTGCGAATAAAAGAAAAAGGAGGCTTTCCAATGAAACATATTAAATCTTTAAACACACGTTCTTTAAAGAATTCTATGGTTAAAGGCGGATGCGGTGAATGTCAGACATCCTGCCAGTCAGCCTGCAAAACTTCCTGTACAGTAGGAAATCAGAGCTGCGAGCACAA
>CABRLU010000077.1 GCA_902471845.1 uncultured Lachnospiraceae bacterium
TGAGGCTTTTTATTATCGGCGTATTGAAACGCTTATGGATACCCTTTTACTGAAACGTTTGAACCATATGGAACCGTCCCAGTTAAATCTGGAAGCTCTGGTCTCCTTAACCAAAAAGGAACGCCGGAATATCTCTGACTGCCTTTTATATGCTATTCGGACAACCTATCATTACCGATTGTCCCGCAAAACATTGCTTAAGGTCATTTCATCTGTGCGCAGAACCTGCATTTTCCTGCAGACGAATCCACAGATGCGCCAGCGTCTCGTCCGGTTCATTGAGAACCATTTGAAGCTTTCTTCGTCAAAGACCTGCTTTATCTATCCGGAATATCAGGGAGACCCGGAGGATTATCTGAACGAGAATCGACGCACCTGGTATACCGGTGAACAACGGATTCCTCACAGTGAAACCTTCTTTGAGCTGCTCAACGATGCCAATATTTTCAGCAACCAGATTCTGGAAAGCTTCGACGACTATCTGGCATGGCACGGAAGCCGGGAGCATTTGATTCAGACAATCGGCTCTTTATCCTATTATACCGGTGAATCCTGTTAGCTATTATAATGATTTAATGTTAGAAAGAAATTATATCAATGTAATTTCTTTCTTTTTTTGTCTATTTTTCAGCAGAATTTTTCTATTTACGTGAATTGACAGATATATCTTCCTATGCTATTGTTTGAAATATGTAAGAAAAATGTAAGATTTCGGAAAGGCATGGTGATATCGTTATGGCACTGAAAAAAACTTTAAAAAAATTACAAATGCGGCTTTTACCACCGTCTTCCCGCTCATTTCACTCAGCGACCTACGATATCCGCCAGGATGTAAGCCAGCTTCGTCAGGAAATTGACCGGCTCCGCGAACAGCTTGACCGCCAGTCTGCTCAAATAAACGAACAAGTGAATCAACTGAGTTCAGACATTGCCGTACACGATGCACATATGAAATTATACGGCGACGTTTTCTTCCGCCAGGAAGATGAGACGCCTCACGAGACGCGAAAACGGTTTTTCCATGCACTTCCGAAAGCCGATGAACCCTTCCGAACCTTCCAGCTCTGCAACGGTAAATTGCTTCATAAACTGGAAGAGCTCTGCCAGGAACATCATCTGGATTACTGGCTCTGGGTTGGCAGTTTAATCGGCGCTGCTTCCTGTGAAGGGCATATTCCATGGGATGACGATATTGATATTTGCATGATGCGTGAAGACGCTATGAAACTGTACGAACTTCTGAAAAATGATCCGGAATACCAGATAACGCTTGTCTATGATTATTTTGTCTTTGTCAAGCAATTTCGTTTCAGTCACAGGAATCCGGATATCCCATGTTTTATTGACATCTCACTTTGTGATTGGGCAACAGATACTTCTGAAAAAAATGAACGCCATCTGAGTGAACTGCGCCAGAAGTTAATCCATAGTCTGGCCGCAGATGACAGTCAGCTGGATTATTGGCGTCAGAATCCATATTTATTCGCACCCGGAAGCGATTTTGTTGTTCAGTGCGGTCCAGTTGACCCTAAAACACAACATCCTGAATCCGTTAAGCAGGAAATTGAAAAAATAGAAACTTATTATAAACATTTTCACGAACAGGCAAAAGTGTCCGGTATCCTCTGTGATAAGCAGCAGGCCTCTGCAATAGCCTTTGGCCTGGAAAATCTCTCTGAAGATGCCCCATGGCGCCGCTTCATATGGCCAAGAGACATGATTTTTCCAACGCAAAAAATCTTATTTGAAGGCAAAATGTGCCGCGCACCGCATGACACTAAAGGATTTTGTGATGAATGTTATCCCGGCTGGCCTTATCTTCCAAAGGATATTCTCGGACACGACCATTTTTCCAGGGATTTATTGAAAGACCCTAAGGTCTATGAAGCTATGAAAAAATTTATTTCCGACTAAACAAAATGCTGCAGTAAGATTCAAAATCCTACTGCAGCGTTATTATTAATACACGGACATCAAACGACTGATCAGGAACTGGTATTCATCAATAGTCTTCTCCATAGCCAGACCTTCGTCAATATCAAAATCCACATATTTTCCATCTTTATAGCAAATAACCCGATTTGTCTCGCCCCGGTGAAGCAGATCAATGGCGTAGCCGCCCATGGTCGCTGCCATCACCCGGTCTCTGGCCGTCGGCGAACCGCCGCGCTGAATATGACCGAGAATCGTCGCACGGGTTTCGATACCCGTCGCCGCTTCGATACGCCGCGCCAGCCGATTCGTATGGCCTACGCCTTCCGCATTGATGATTACATGATGGGTCTTACCTTTTGAACGGTTATGCATGATCGTATCAATTAAGTCCTGCTCGTTAAATGCATCCCGTTCCGGTATGAGGATACCATCCGCACCATTCGCCATCTGGCACCAAAGGGCAATATAACCAGCATTCCGGCCCATAACTTCGATGATACTGCACCGCTCATGGGATGTAGAAGTATCTTTAATCTTATCGATGGCGCTCATCGCCGTATTCACTGCTGTATCGAATCCAATCGTATAATCCGTACAGTTAATGTCCAGGTCGATGGTTCCCGGAATACCAATGGTATTAATTCCTAATGCGGAAAGCTTCTGAGCTCCCCGGAAAGAACCGTCTCCACCGATAACAATAAGACCGTCGATTCCGTTATCCTTTAAAATCTGCGCGCCCTTCTGCTGACCTTCTCTGGTTTCAAATTCTTTACATCTGGCCGTGAATAAAATCGTACCGCCCAAACGCGCTATCTCGGATACCATTCGAGAATCCATATCTATAATTTCATTATTCAATAAGCCGGCATAGCCTCTTTTAATTCCTTTAACTTTCATACCGCTGGCCCGGGCCGTCCGCACAACCGCCCGAATAGCCGCATTCATTCCAGGCGCATCACCGCCGCTGGTTAAGATACCTACGGTCTCTACTTCTCGCATCAATGTACCTCCTATTCGTCTTTATACTTCATCGCCGTAAGGCTCATTATATCACGTTTCTGCATTATTTTAAAGGGATGTATGTCTCTATTTTCCCTTCTTCAAAGCTCGGAAGCTTCTCATAAAGATAAAAAGCCTGGTCAAGCATCGGAAATAAAAACACGGCGCCACTGCCCTCACCCAGGTGAAAGTCTCCGTAAATCACCGGTTTTAATCCAAGCATTTCCAGGGCAAGCACCGCCCCCGGTTCCTTTGAACAATGAGAAGCGATCATACCGTCTGACGCCGCTGGAGCAAGCTGCTTCGCCAAAAGTGCCGCCACTGATGCGATAAAACCGTCAATGACCACAGGAACACCGGATGCTGCCGCTCCCAAGAATACGCCGGTCAGGCCCGCAATATCCAATCCGCCGACCTTTGCCAATATATCAATGACATCTTTCGGATTCGGCCGGTTAAGCGCAACCGCTTTTTCAATAGTCTGAATCTTTTGTTCAAGCCCCGCGCTGGAAAGTCCCGCGCCCCGGCCGGTCACATAAGAAACCGGTTTGCCCGAAAGAACTGCCAGTACCGCGCTGCTGCTCGTTGTATTGCCGATTCCCATCTCTCCTGTAGATAAGAGCTGATAACCCTCCGACGCCTTTTTCATTGCCAGCTCCGCCCCGGCTTCAATGGCCGCTATCGCCGTTTCCCGGCTCATGGCCGGGCCCTCAGCCATATTGTAAGTACCCCGCATCTGCGAAATATCCAGAACGCCCTCGACTTTTTCTTTCATCCCGATGTCTGCCACAAGAAAATCGCTTCCTGCCCTTTCAGACATAAGTGCTATTGTCGCTCTTCGATGCAGCATATTTTCCACCACCTGGGTCGTTACATGATAATCGGACTGACTGACGCCTTCTGCAATGACCCCATTATCCGCCGCCATGACAATGGTGAGCTTTCTGTCGATACACGGAGCCGTCGTCCGCTGCACACCGGCAATGCGCACAAATGTTTCCTGAAGCCAGTCCAGACTTCGGAGGGGAATACATTTATTATCCCATATTTTCCAGACCTGATGCATTATCTCCACATCCGCAGGCCGAATCCTTCCGCATATTTCTTCTAAACTCAACATGTCACATTTAGTCCTTTCAATACTGGAAAATTATCGACAATTTCAAATTCCGTATAGACACCCTGACGGATTTCCAGATGCCATATATTCGATACGTCCATTCCAAGAAAATGGCACATCAGGCATTGCATCGGACCGCTGTGACCGACAAAAAGAACATTATCCGCCTTCTTAAATGCTTCTTTACAGGAAAGCTCCTTCCAGCCTGCCCATACACGCCGGCTGAAATCCATAAAGTTCTCCCCATCCGTCGGGCCGCAATGCAGCCAATCCCCGGCCATTGCCTTGTAATCCTCCGGGTACCGCTCACGGACCTCCGTATAGTGAAGCCCTTCCCAGGCGCCAAAATTCATCTCGTCAAAGGCCGGAACTGACCACATTTCCCGCTGTACTGCCCCCTGCCGTGAAAGAACAGCTTCCGCTGTCTGTCTTGTCCGGCAAAGGCCAGAGACAATAACCTGGTCAAAATCTACATTCCGCAGCATATTGCCCACAGCTTCCGCCTGCCGACGGCCCTTTCCAGTAATCGGCACATCCAAACTGCCATAATAAACCCGTTGGACATTGCACTCGGTTTCGCCGTGCCGGACCATATATAATTTCATATCACAAAACTCCTTCCAGCGCCACCATAAGCAGCATCAAAAAAATCTCAATAATCTCCGAAGCCGCACCCAATGTATCTCCTGTCATCCCGCCAATGACTTTTTCCATATGACGCCGAAACAACCAGGCCAGCAAAAAACATGCAAGCACAACGACCAAAAGCACAGGAAAACCAATTGCTGTCCTACAACCCATACCTGTCCAGAGAACACCGACTACCAGGCTGCCGACCACCCAGACGGCTCCGAAAACAGATGAAACAACGGCAATGCTTAATGGTATTCGTCCAATATAGCTTTTTCCCAAACCGCTTTCTCTTGGATAATTGGCTTTGTACATGCACAGCCCCTGAACCATCTTTCCCGCCACCGGCGCTGCAAGCAGCATAAATATCGGCATACCGGAGGCAGTAATCAATAAATATTTAAATGCCAAATCCCCAATTGCCGCGACAACACCGAAAGTTCCGATATGGCTGTCCTTCATAATTTCCAGCATCCGTTCCCGGGACCGTGAAGAAAAAAGGGCATCCGCCGTATCACACAGACCGTCCAGATGAAATCCCCGCGTCATCCACAGCTCACCGAGAAGCGCCAGCGCCGCTGCCACAGAAATCGGCAGAATATGTACCGCCGCCCAGAAGATGAATGCATCGAAAACGCCGATGACGATTCCCGCCGCAGGCCAGAGGGCGACGCCCCGAATCAGGCGCTCGTCACTCACTTCCACACTTTTATTAATTGGAAGACTTGTAAATAATTGTAAGGTCAAAATCAATGTATCCATAAATCACTCCGCCTTAATCCGCATCGGAATCCCACTGATCACAAAATAAACATCTGCCGCCTCAGAGGCCAGATATTGGTTCACCCGGCCGAGAATGTCCCTAAATCCCCGGCCAAGCGGCGTCTCTGGAACAACACCCAGGCCGATTTCATCGGTCACCATCACATAAGGTAAATGTTTCTCCCGCACAACGGCCCCTAAACTTCGAAATTTATCCATAATATAGACTTCGGCCGCACCATAATCCACCGTTGAGAAATCTTCAGCGCCCTTTTGTTCCGGATTTTCCAAAGCCGCCTTCGTATCAATAAAGTCAAACAGCAGATTTGTCACCATCGATGTCACACTATCCAGCAAAATTCCGTCAAAGCCTGTATAGTCTAACGTCTCTAACTCCGTATAGCCTTCATGAGTTATCCACAATTCTCCCCGGCGTTCTTTATGTTTGTCCACACGTCGAGCCATTTCTTCATCAAAAACCTTGCCCGTTGCCACATAAAGGCGTCGGCGGCCCATAGCTTCGACCAGTTTTTCACCATATTCACTTTTTCCGCTGCGACATCCGCCTATCACTAAAATCATACGCACTCTCGTCCCACTCATTATTTAACGAAAATCGGCTGTCAAGGATATCCCTATCCGCTGACAGCCAGTTTTAATGTTGTTTATTTTTCAGCAAAACGTTTTGCCTGTTCTTCAATCAACTGGGCATCTTCAAAATAATTGATTTTCATTGCCCGCTTCACTTCTTCCAGCGTTTGAGCTGCAACCTTGGCTGCTTCCATACTGCCCTTACGCAGAATCTCATAAATTTCCGGAATATGTTTTTCCAGTTCCTTTCTGCGAACGCGAATCGGTTCCAGTTCTTCCTGCATAATGTTATTCAGGAAACGTTTTACTTTCACATCGCCAAGGCCTCCCCGGCGATAATGGGCCTTTAACTCATCCAGATTTGCGTATTCCGGCCAGAACTTTTCAAAATGGTCATCACGACAGAAAGCATCGAGATAAGTAAATACAGCATTACCTTCCACACATCCCGGATCAGAAACCTTCAAATGATTCGGGTCTGTGAACATACCCATAATCTTTTTCTGAACCTCTTCCGCAGTGTCGGAAAGATAAATACAGTTATTTAAGGATTTGCTCATCTTTGCCTTTCCGTCTGTCCCCGGAAGGCGGCAGCATACTTCGCTCTCTGGAATAAGCGCTTCCGGCTCTACCAGAACTTCATCGTAAACCGAATTAAATTTGCGGACGATCTCCCTGGTCTGTTCAATCATCGGAAGCTGATCCTCGCCTACCGGCACGGTTGTTGCCTTAAACGCAGTAATATCAGAAGCCTGGCTGATCGGGTAAGTAAAGAAACCTACCGGAATACTGGTTTCGAAATTACGCATCTGGATTTCTGCTTTTACTGTCGGATTTCTCTGCAGACGTGAAACAGTTACCAGATTCATATAATAGCAGGTCAGCTCCGTCAGAGCCGGAACCTGGGACTGAATAAAGAGTACGGATTTCTCCGGGTCCAGGCCGCAGGAAAGATAATCCAACGCCACTTCGATAATGTTCTGACGCACCTTTTCCGGATTATCCGCATTATCTGTCAATGCCTGTGCATCTGCGATCATAATATAGATTTTGTCATATTCACCTGAATTCTGAAGTTCCACCCGCCGCTTCAGAGAACCGACGTAATGTCCCACATGAAGCCGCCCTGTTGGACGGTCTCCGGTTAAAATAATCTTTTCCATTATAAATTCTCCTTGATTGTTTATTCTTCCATTACATGGTCAAATGCCACTTTAAACATTTCCTGTATATGCTCATCAGCCAGGGAATAGTAGCGCACCTTGCCGTCCCGGCGCGTTTTCACCAGTCTGGCCTGCTTTAACAGCCGAAGCTGATGCGATACAGCCGACTGATTCATCTCAAGCAACAGCGCCAAATCTCCCACGCACAGCTCGGACTGACTCAATGCACATATGATCTTTGCCCGGGTCGCATCCCCAAAGGCTTTAAATAATTCTGCCACCTCAAATAAATCATCCTCCGGCGGCATGGCATTTCTCACCTGTTCAACCAGACTGTCTCCCATGTTCTCTACTTCCCTTCAATCGCATGGCCCTTGGCCTTTAAAACATCAACTACCTGATAAACATACTTATGACAGATTTCATCCGTCTCTGCTTCCACCATCACACGCAGCAATGGCTCTGTTCCGCTTTCCCGTACAAGAATGCGTCCTGTATTTCCAAGGGCTTCCTCCACAGCCTTTACAGCTGCCTGAACATCTTCATCCTGCTCTGCCGCCGTTTTATCCTGAACTTTAACGTTGACAAGAAGCTGAGGATAAATGGTCACCGGCTTGATCAGCTCGGAAAGCTTCGTCTTTTTCTCCAGCATCACTTCCATAATTTTAAGAGATGTAAGGATACCGTCGCCTGTTGTCGCCAGCTGGCTGAAAATAATATGTCCGGACTGTTCGCCGCCGATGGAATGGCCATTCTGCATCATATTTTCATAGACATATTTATCCCCGACCGCCGTCTTCTCGTAACGAATACCGGCCTTATCAAGAGCCAGATACAGACCAAAATTCGACATAACCGTCGTAACAACCGTATCATTGTTTAATTTGCCGTTTTCATGCATATATTTGCCGCAGACATACATAATTAAGTCGCCGTCCACAATATGCCCTTCATCATCTACAGCAATACACCGATCCGCATCGCCATCGTAGGCAAATCCCACATCCAGGCCTTTTTCCATAACGAATTTCTGAAGCACTTCGATGTGAGTAGAACCACAGTTCATATTAATATTTGTACCGTCCGGTTCCGCATTGATCACGTAGGTCTTAGCTCCCAAAGCATCAAAAACACTTTTTGCAATCGAAGATGCCGAACCATTGGAACAATCCAGACCAACCTTTTTATCTTTAAAGGAACGGGTGGCCGTGGAAATCAAATGACCGATATAACGGTTTCTTCCCATCGCATAATCCACCGTGCGTCCAATATTCTCCCGGGTGGCCAACGGAAGTTCCTCTGTTTTTCCGTCAATATAATCTTCGATAAGCTGCTCCACATCTGCGCTCATCTTATGTCCCATGGCATTGATAATTTTAATACCATTGTCATAGAAAGGATTGTGACTGGCTGAAATCATAATTCCACAGTCAAACTCTTCCGTCCGCACTACATAAGAAACACTTGGTGTCGTCGTTACATGAAGCAGATAAGCATCCGCTCCGCTGGCCGTAAGTCCGGCCGCCAGCGCATATTCAAACATATAACTGGAACGCCGTGTGTCTTTACCAATAACAATCTTTGCTTTGTGTTCTTTTCCAAAATAATATCCTAAAAATCGCCCAACTTTAAATGCATGTTCCACTGTGAGCTTTACATTTGCCTCACCGCGGAAACCATCCGTCCCAAAATATTTTCCCATAATACTTATTCACTCCCAAGAAAATTTCATTCATGACTACTATATCATAGTTTTATAGATTTTTCACTGTTTTTATTTTTTTACGCTTGACATGTATTTTATTTGTGATAGTATCATATTATAGATTATGTAGTTTTAATTACTATGTGTTGTCGTTCGACACTTCATAGTCCGTATAAATTTCAGACAGGAAGGTGATATTATGAAATTTAAACCAAAAGACCCAGGTAGTGCAATCACCCATTTTATCGGCTGGCTCATGGCTTTGCTCGCCGCCGTCCCATTGATTCTCCGTGCTTGTACAGCTCCGGATGCCATTCATGTAGTTTCTTTAAGCATATTTATTGTCAGCATGCTCTTACTATATGCAGCAAGCACCCTGTATCATTCATTGGATATTAATGAAAAGGTGAACAAACGATTAAAAAAATTTGACCATATGATGATATCCGTACTCATTGCCGGAACCTATACGCCGGTTTGCCTCATCGCTATCCGGGGCACTCTGGGTTACACCCTTCTGGCCATCGTGTGGGGCATCGCTATATTTGGAATCATTCTGAAAGCCTTTTGGGTAAATTGCCCGAAATGGATTTCCTCCGTACTTTATATCGGAATGGGATGGACCTGTGTTCTCGCATTTACTCAGATTTTAAACAGCCTGTCCCGGGAAGCTTTTATGTGGCTCCTTACCGGCGGTATCATCTATACCATCGGCGGTGTGATCTACGCATTGAAACTTCCGATTTTTAACAGCCGACATGAGAACTTCGGTTCCCATGAAATCTTCCATCTCTTCGTGATGGGCGGCAGCTTCTGCCACTTTGTATTAATGTATAAGTTCCTGGCTGTTATGCCGATTTACTAAAATAAGGTTCTAAAGCAAAACGGGGCGCCAAGGTATTCGCAATTCCTCTTTTGGAACATACGAATCACCTTGGCGCCCTGCTCTAAATTTAAAGAATAGGTTATTCAACCGGACGGCACTCCGGCATCTCTTTTAAGACCCCAAGGGCGTGATAGCTGCCTGTTCTATCCTCAAATAACCTATTCCCTATAATCCAGTATATTTATTTCCGTTTATTATATTACACCCATCGCTTCTTGTTGTCAATTATTTCTAATTTCCCATGCCCTGCCTTGTTTTACGTAATTATTCAATTGTGAATTCTTCAATGGATACATCGTTCGATAGGCCAATTTCCCATCAGACGATAATCTCACCGCAACCGACACATTTTCTGAAAATTTCCGTATAAACGAAATGCTATCTCTACTCGAATGAACACTAACAAAATCCGGATGATCTATAATCGCTGGAATATTTTTAAAACACATTTCATAGTCTTCCTCTGAACTAAAATCTTTTTTATGTCTTTCGGTATGTTTGATACGGTCTTTCCAAAAAATAATATCTGTATCCGATGACAATATAGCTTTAAATTCCGGATACCGCTCTACAACAGAATTAATAATCTCCGGACGAATTCTGCCAATGGAAACATAATTCAATCCTTTTTTAAAAATTTCCTTGCTTAAATTTGTAACCTTCTTTACGTGAGATCATCTCTTTTCCAATAATTCACTGTATTTCTTCATACGCTTTTTCAATTCTTCCTGCGCTTCTTTTAAATCCTGCGAACGTTTTAATTCAAATTTCAATGTATAATCAACCATTCTTTTTCCATCACTATCCAACATACGGTATCTCTCTATCATCCTCAGTTCTTTAGATGTGATTGCACGTTCTTCGGAATCATCTGTCAGCATATAACAATTGTATATCTGACATAATGCAATAAAAATATTTGCATTCGGCATACTTAACCCACTTTCATATCCATAAAGTGTTTTATAAGAAATATATATATCCGACTTTTCTAACATTTCAATATAAAGCCTTTCAAT
>CABRLU010000078.1 GCA_902471845.1 uncultured Lachnospiraceae bacterium
TGAAAATCGAACGCTTCGTTTCGGATTCTGCGGAAATTTGGATTTGCGGATTATAATTCCGTACAAAACCGCTACTCCCAAAGTATCAGGAGGATTCACCAATATCCTGAATTACAAATGGATAGACCTGACCTTTACACTAACTTATTCACTGGGCGGTTACTCATTCGACAAACTGGGAACTTATATTGAAAACGGCAGTAGTTCCATCTACAGTTCACGATACAACTTGCCCGCATACATGATGAACCGTTGGCAAAAGCCCGGAGATCAGACGGATACCCCACGTTTCGTATATGGTGAACCGGCTACTTCCACCAACTCGTCCCGCTATATCCACAGTACCGATCATTTACGCCTGAAAAACTTTACCCTCGGCTTCACACTGCCCAACCAGTGGACTCAAAAGCTGATGATTGACAAAGTACGGGTATATTTCTCGGGAAATAATCTGCTGACCTGGGCCAAATGGAAACAGTATGACCCCGAAACACCCGTTAACGGTGAAGTCTTTTGTGAGGCTCCCGCCATGCGTACTTTCAGTTTCGGAGCTCAATTATCATTCTAACATCCCTATCATTCTAACTAAATAAACAACATAATGAAACGAATTCATATATACATACTTACAGCAATGGCTCTACTGAACAGCTCCTGCTCGGCAGACTGGCTAGACCTTAACACCACCAGCTCGGTAGAAACCGGACAGGCCATCGTAACACTGGACGATGCCCAGATCGCTCTGAACGGAATTTATCGTCTGGCATCCGGCCATAGCTACTACGGAGACAACTATTGGTATTACGGCGATTGCCGTGCCACCGATGTACAGGCACGTATCACCAAAGGAGACGGAAAACGTGTATCTCCCTACTACGAATACAATGTGCTCGCTTCCGATAATCTGAATATTGTACTGCCGTGGAATACTGTTTATAAAGTAATACGACAGACAAATAATCTGATACAGAAAATAGAGTCGGGCAGTATTCAAAGCAGTGATACTAAAGAATTGAACCGCATCAAGTCCGAAGCACTGGTGATGCGGGGACTTTCCCTCTTCAACCTGACCCGGTTGTTCGGAATGCCTTATACGAATGACAAGGGGGCTTCATTGGGAGTACCCATCGAGACCTCCCCTTCCGATCCCACACATAAACCGTCACGCAACACTGTAGCGCAATGCTACGAACAGGTAGTCAGCGACATGAGCAATGCACTGTCCGGATTGAGACAAGAGACATCCAATGGCTATATAAACTACTGGGCAGCTCAGGCATTACTATCAAGAGTCTATCTGAATATGGGTGAATATCAGAAGGCTTATGATGCCGCTACGGACGTCATCAAAAACAACGGCGGACGTTATCAGCTTTACAGCTATGAGGAATATCCCAATGTATGGGGACAGGATTTCCAGTCCGAATCATTATTCGAACTTTACATCACTTTATCCGAACCTTCAGGAGGTACGGGCGGTGAGGGTGCTCCGATGGTTTATGCCAACGAAGCAACGGTCGACTGGAATAATCTGATCTTGTCGGAAGATTTCCTGAACCTGCTGAATGAAGACCCCAAGGATGTACGCCACTGCCTGACAAAGGAATCTGTCATCGAAAACAACACCGGACTTCCGGCTGCCGCCATGCACGAGAAAGTCTATCTTACCAAGTTCCCCGGCAAGACCGGAGATGATCCCAAAACTAATAACATTTGCATCATCCGCCTTTCCGAAGTCTATCTGAACGCGGCTGAAGCAGGACTGAAAAAAGGAACGGATCTTGAAGAAGCACAAGGTTATCTGAATGACATCATCAGCCGCCGTACCACGGATACCAGTCAGCAAGTATCAACGGAGACTTTTACTCTGGACAGGATTCTTAAAGAGCGCCGCAAGGAACTGGTTGGCGAAGGGGAAGTCTTCTATGACTACTTGCGCAATGGTCTGGCTATTGAACGCAAGGGCAGCTGGCATCTTGAGACTTTGAAAGCGTCTAACGCACAAAAGATAGAAGCTACCGACCTGAGAATAGCTCTGCCTATTCCACAAAGCGAGATAGATGCCAATCCGAATATACAGCAGAATCCAAGGTAAGCAACATCAATTGATGTATACCGTTTCCGGAATAAGCTGGCTATACTCATGTGTTTAGCCTCTTCCCGATATCAAAGAAGGTACATTTCACCAAAGAATGAAATGTACCTTCTTTGTCTTTCAGCAGCAGTTCCCACTCTCCGGTTTCTCTCCTCCTTAGTGAACGAATCGATAAAACACCCCCCTTTTTCACCGGCATCTATTGTAGGCAGAATTGTTTTTCCTATTTTTGCACTTGACAGAAAATTATTAAGGCTACTTTATGAGAAACATTATAGATAAGATGAACTCTTTGTATCCCATTTCGGATGAAACGATACAAATACTAAAAGAAAATACAGTATTATGTCATTTTCCAAAGAGACATCAACTGATAGAGGCTGACAAATTTTGCAAATCGGCTTATTTTATTGAAGAAGGAATGACCCGCTCTTTCTGGCTGGTAAACGGAGAGGAAATAACGACTTCCTTTGCGTGCGAAGGAGCGATTGTCTTCAGCATGGATGAATTGTATTATAATAAGATGAGTGAAGAATTTGTGGAAACGCTTGAGGACGTCGTCGCATACAGAATATCACTAACCGATCTGCTCCGGCTGTTTCAGACCAATATCGAACTGGCAAACTGGGGAAGAGTGATTCATCAAAACGAATACAGACGCCTGCACCGTTCGCACAAAGACCGCCTCACCCTGTCTGCAAAAGAAAGATATGAAGCATTCAAACTTCAGTTTCCTCAAATGTGCCAGCGGATACAATTGGGATATATCGCCTCTTATCTGGGCATCACACTATCAACACTCAGCCGCCTCAGAGCATACAAATAATTCCCATACACGGCAAGATTTTGATGCAGGACAAATTTTTAAACTTATAAATTCCGTATTTTTGCGGCTTCTTCAATGACTAATACTAATTTGAACAATAACTTAAAACATGCAAAAAATCTCTTCCTCTGCATTTGCAGACTCTAAACCCCATTACGTACTCCTTGACGGACTGCGAGGGGTTGCGGCTCTTTTGGTGATATGGTATCATGTATTCGAAGGTTTTGCTACAAGTCCCATAGACCAAAAATTCAATCATGGGTATCTGGCTGTCGATTTCTTCTTTATTCTCTCGGGCTTCGTTATTGGCTATGCTTATGATGACCGCTGGAAAACAACGATGACCCCAAAAGAGTTTTTCAAACGCAGGTTAATCCGTCTGCATCCGATGGTTGTTATGGGAGCCGTTTTGGGTGCTATCACATTTTGCATACAAGGCTGCGAGCAGTGGGACGGTACCCGTGTTTCCATATCAATGGTAATGGTGGCTATGCTTCTCAATCTTTTCCTGATTCCGGCTGTTCCGGGCACGGGTCCCGAGGTCCGTGGAAACGGCGAGATGTACCCTTTGAATGGTCCCAGCTGGTCTTTGTTCTTCGAGTATATCGGTAATATTTTGTATGCCCTATTTATTCGCCGACTGTCTACCAAAGCACTTACGATACTCGTTGTGATAGCAGGAATCGGATTGGCTTCCTTCTCGATATTCAATCTTTCCGGCAACTATCATCTGGGAGTAGGCTGGTCGATGATCGACTATAACCTGATCGGAGGTTTTCTACGTATGCTGTTCGCATTCTCTATCGGATTATTGATGTCACGCATCTTTAAACCTGTCCATATCAAAGGTGCTTTCTGGATATGCAGCGTAGCAACTCTCGTTTTACTTTCCATGCCGTACGTTGGCGGTCATACTTCGCAGTGGATGAACGGTATTTACGATGCTATATGCACCATTCTTATTTTCCCGCTACTTGTCTATCTGGGTGCTTCGGGAAAAACGACGGATAAAGGTACAGCCAAAATCTGTAAATTCCTGGGAGATATATCTTATCCGGTATATATCATACATTATCCTTTCATGTATCTGTTCTATGCCTGGTTATGGAGCAAAGAGCCACATATCACTTTCTCCCAGTCATGGCCGGTAGCCTTATGTGTCTTCTTCGGAAGCATTGTGTTGGCTTACCTTTGCCTGAAACTGTATGACGAGCCTGTAAGAAAGTGGTTGAGCAAGAAGTTTCTGACAAAGAAATAAGGTAATTATCATAACAGGGAAGGGTGAACACTCCATTACAGTTACTCTTCAACAAGACATTTTTACACAAGGTATATAATAAAAAGAAGCTTTCAATATCACTGAATTCAGTTTTTTATCGAGAGCTTCTTTCATTATATAACCTAACCAGCATTATATTCATTATACTTATCCGAAAGAAAAGTCAAAATGACCTTCATTATAAATTTCAATTAATCCATTCTTGCGTTCAATCACTACCTTGTTTTCACGAGCCAGCCAACCGACTGCCAGAGCTGTGCTTTCCACACTCAGATTTACTTTCCGGGCAAGTTCGGGAATCGAAATTCCATCAGCTTCATTAAGGGCGTGCCATACTTTGCCTGCGTTGGCACCTACGATTTTCTTATCCATAGTAGTCTTTTTTTTAATTAATAAAAAGGAAAACTAACTCGTTAAAAAAGCAACGCACTTTTACGATAAAACCCAAAATGAAGATCTTTTCATATGTTTTGAATGTTATGTCAAGAATAGATATAAAAAACGTGAGCCTTTTCTTCCCAAATGTAGCAACAGGAACTACCAATCCCTACAACACAAATGAGAAGAACGCCCACGCAAAGTATATGTATAACAAGCGTAGGCGTTCAGTCATTTTTACGTGTTGTAATATTTACCCTGAGGGTAAAAGAAATTGGTAGTTTCGTTACTACGTAAAAAAGCTGAACGCTTTTCGATATTTAGTCTCAATGAACGCACCTTTCAACGGCTATACAAATATAATAAAAATCAGAATTAAAAGTTACAGTATCCCTCCTTTTTTTATTTCATTACTATTAGATTATCACATTTTTTAGCACTACAGTCGTAAAAAGACATTGTTGAGCACGATTCGGCTATACTTTTATCAGATAAAAGTAATAAATAAACAGCTATAAAAGCCGGAATTATTCTCCGGCTTTCGTCTTTTTCTCACGATAAATAACCTTATCTCTCTGACTGATTGTCCACAATCCGTCTATAAACCGTACATTTTTCGTGTCATCATCCTCCACGTTCCATGCATAACCTCCCGAAGGTAAGCCACGTCTTTCCAGAATCTCATTCGGTTGTTCATCAGAGAAGAAAAGTTCCAGACGTGTGGAATCGGGGCTGAACACAATAAAAGCAGAAGCAGTGCTTCCATCAACAGCTTCTGTCCGGATACCTTTTTCAAACAACCGGATGCAGTCTTGCTGCACTTCACACCATACATATCCGGCAGAGCCGATACAACCGTGTTCATCCCGATCGCCTCCAAGTTTGAGAGATTGCGGATACTGGACTAATTTTGAGGCCTGCATCCCCGGTGTATATTTACCGGTATAGAATACTTCCAGAGTATCATTCAGAAGCAAGCCATCGACTTCTTCTTTATTCGCGTTCATCGTACTGAATGAAAGAGTATCATTCTTGTCTGTAACAATCGCCACTGTATTCATGGTCGCATCACAAACAATGCCTTTTGAACTTGTCATACCAGACGAGCAACTTCCCATGAAACACAAAACTCCTAATGCTGCCAATACTGTTCTCATATCTTTTTTATATAATTGTTGGTTCTAATATCATGCAAATATAAAGGATATATGGAAAAGATGTTATCCTAACAAGCAGAATAACAAACAAGTTTGCTTTTATAGAATGCAATTCCGCATATATTTCATTCATTTGTCTATATTTGCATTATTGCGCAGTTGCGCAAAAGAAACTTTAAAACAGAAAGAGAGGAATTATGCCAGAGTTTGATTTTTCCCCAATAACAGAAGGGATTTATAATGTTATAGAGACAGAAGAAAAAGTATTAACCAGCCTGTCGGAAGAGACAATCACACAAAAACGTAACAGGCAGAATCGTACTATCAAACAAATTCTCGGACATTTGATTGATTCCGCCTCAAACAATCATCAACGGATGATCAGGTTGCAATACAGTAAGAACCTGCTTTTCTTTCCTGATTATCGACAGGATAATGATCTGTGGATAGCCTTGCAGGATTATCAGCATACGGACTGGAATAATCTGATTCAGTTATGGAAATTCTTTAATCTGCATATCATTCAGGTAATAAAGTCGGCAGATCAAACAAAGCTAGATAGTTACTGGTGTGACTTCGAAGGGACAAAAGTCACTTTAAAAGAAATGATAGAAGGATATTTAGATCATCTGAATCTCCATATTCAGGAAATTCACGAACTGATTTAGCAGCCTGTTTGCTATATGATATAGTAGAGGACAGAGATAAGAAGATTAATATTTTCTTATCTCTGTTATTGCAGCAGATTGAGTCATTGTATCATAAGTCAATAATCCTTCCGTACTAATTTTGATGCTTCTCCGGTTTTATTTTTAGAATCCCATAGCCTCTTTTACCAAAGACATTTCACGATGGGAAGTCAGTTTCTCCAATAAAAGAAGGGCTACTCCCGAAGCTGTTTGAGGACCACAGGACGTGATTATATTGTCGTCCACCACTATCGGTTCATTGACGATTATTGCTCCGAAACTTTGAAGAACCTTTTGCTTGACTGCTCCTCCGAGATGATAAGTAGTCGCCTTTCTATCTTTCAGCACACCACTTTTACCGACAGGCAAAGCACCTACACAAACTGTTGCAATCCATTTCTTCCGGGCATCAAACTGACGAATCAGATTTAAAAGTTTCTCCTCATAAGCCTCTTCATAAAAGCCGAAAACCTCAAAACCTCCGGGGATGGCAAGAGCATCATATTCATCAACAGATATCTCATCAATCGTCTTATCCACCAAAACGGGAATATTAAAAGAACTGATGACTTTCTCGTTAAAACCACCTGTTACCACCTCAACATCACAGCCAAAATCTGTTTTCGCCCATCCCATCACATCAATGAAACCACTAAATTCAATCGTCTCAAAGCCTTTAGCAAGAAAAACCAGTAACTTCATAATCGTCAGTGTTATAAATTAAACAAACCGTTTATACTGCAAAGATAGACAGATACCTCATGAAACAAGAATAATCCGCCAAAAACTGCTATATTTACTCCATCTTTCACACATAAAAAGACTTCTGCAAATACAGTGTAAGGATAAAATTCACAAGATAGTTAGCAAGAATAGACAAGCAGATCTGACAGACGGCAGCTATCTTTGCGATTAAAAACCGTCTGACATGAATATACAAGAAAAAAGTAAAATAGAATATCGTTCCAGGATCAATCGGGTGATGGACTACATTGACATACATCTCGAGCAGCCTCTGGAACTGAAAAGTATAGCAGAAATAGCTAACTTTTCGCCTTTTCATTTCCACAGAATATTCACATTTCTAATAGGTGAAACACCGATTGATTACATCCAACGCCTCCGGATTGAGAAAGCAGCCTGCCGGTTACGGGAAAATATGGATATTTCTATCAGTGAGATTGCCGATAGTTGCGGTTTTTGCACAGTATCCCTTTTTAGCCGTGTATTTAAAAAGTTTTTCGGTTTGACGCCAAGCCAGTTCCGTAAAATGGAGAAACCCGTTTATGCCCAAGACGGAATCTTATTTAGCAAGAATGGACAAATGGTTAGCAAGAATTTGACACCAAAGTATGTATTATCTCCCCAACTTTGCAGTGCCAAATTTAAAATATCATATTTTATGGAAACAAAAATCGAAGTAAAAGAGATGCCGGATATGAAAGCCGTTTATTGCCGGCATATGGGAGCATTTAAAGAGATTGTAAAAGCGTATGAGAAACTTATCAAATGGGCAGAACCTCGTGGTCTGTATATTCCGAATGTTACGAAATCGGCAACCGTCACACATGATGATCCTTCGGTAACGGAATTGAGTAAAGTGCGTCAGAGTGCTTGTATCATCGTGGGAGGAGACGTAAAAGGAGAAGGTGAAATCGGTAATCTCGTCATTCCCGGTGGGAAATATGCTGTCGGACACTTTGAATTAGGTACTGAAGATTTCGAGAAAGCATGGAACACAATGTGCAAGTGGTTTACGGAAAGTGGCTATCAGCAAGGAGATGGATGTACTTATGAGTTATATCATAACAGTCACCGGACACATCCGGAGAATAAACACATTGTGGATATTTGTATTCCGATAAAACCTCTTTAGAGGATCATCTGCCTTACCGGATAAGAAACGAAGAGGATGTGTCAAGACTTCCCTTTTAACGAAATCATCCTCGCCACAGATAGTTGTAGCGAAGATGATTTTAATTTATGAGAGTTTCGACACATTCTCTTTGATTTGTTTAGAATGGTAGCCCCATCCGAACAATATGCTTATCAGATTTACTTCGCAGGTTGAAACAACAGGCTGTTGTCATTGGTGTCCATCCATTCCGCCATCAAGCGATAATACGCCGGATATTCAGCCGAAGTTATCAATTGTTTTTTCAGTTTCAATGTACGGATTATCTTTATTTCATCCTCCGCCTTTTCCACTGTAACTTCCATGATACCGACAGCATTTTCAATCTTTTTGTTAGTCGGCACAACCACTGGTTTTATTCTTGCATCAATCTTTACGATATAGGTATAAGCCTCATCGGGCAAATACCGCAAAAGCAGGTTAACGGGACGAGTTGTATTCAGAGCCGTCACACGCCCGTCATAGCTTGCCCATCCACCGCGAGCCTGCGGTAAGTCGAATTTCCGATAACCATCAGCCAATGCCTTTCCGGTTTTATCGCTCACCTGCAATGTGTCAGTTCGTGAAACAACATGAGAAACCTTCTCCAAAACTATCGGCTGAGCATTCAGATCAACTACAGAAACAAAATCCTGTATATCGGCAATCCCTTTATCAAAGAGAAACAATCCGCTGACAGCAGCAAGTCCGGCTGCATCTTTATCTTCTGTTTTAGGAAAAGCCGCTTTTATCTCCGCACGGATGCCTATCGCCTGTTGCAAGGCAGCCAACAAAGCAGCCTTCTCCGCCTCAGTTCCGTATGCCGAACGGATCACTTCGGAAGCCGGACGCAAACGGTATCCGGTTTGCGACAGGGTCAGACGGCAATTTCCCAATCCTTCTATATATGCAGTGAGTAACTCCTTTTTTTGTTCTGTGGTTTGTGCACTGGCAGTCAGCTTCTGTGCCAATTCGGAAACATCCTTTCCATTACTTTCCAGTTGTTGTTTTATCACTTTCAGTGCATCAGCCTTTGAAGCATAAGTGGACGCCACAACAGCCTGTACATTACCTGCCGGCAAAGAGACGTCAAGTGAATAAGGACGCGGCTGCACATTTTTCAGTGTCCAGGTCACTGTTTTCATACCACCCGCAGTTTTTACAACCGGAGCAGCTTTTCCATTCAACCATTCATAATGCAGAGGTTTGCTTTCGGGCACTGACAGCGAAAACACATATTCCCTAATTGGGGAAAGCTCTTCCACCTGCTCGCACACATCCAGTTCGGGCAGATATCCCGGACGAGTAACGACGGAGTAGTCCAGATAAATGGTAGCTCCCAATTCCAGTCCCGTATGAACGACTACCATCTCTTTCAGACCATTATAAGCCGGAGCATCTGCCGCTACGGAAGGAAGCACCTCAAGGAGCGCATTTTCGGGAGTCTTCACAATAGTACCGTCTTTCTGACGAGTATAAGAATCGTGTATCTTCAGTGTCTGAAACTCCGGATTGTAAATGATAAAACTCTCTCCATACACACGGTTCATCGCTGCATGAGTAAACAAAGTCAGCTCTTTTTGCACACGCATTTCCTGACTACCGTCAGCGTGTAACGTATAAGCCTTGCTCAACTTCCCAAATTCAGCTTCGGATGCCGCTTTCACCGGAAATGCCAGAATCAGCATCGCCAGCGTAACTATATAATAATATGTATTTTTCATTCTGCTCTACTTTTTAATCACCAGATATTCACCATACGCCTTGTGGGCATTCACAGCATTGCGGAAACTTTCCCAATCAGAAGCCTCATAGACACGCTTCTTCAAAGCCAGTCTATTGTGGAGCAACACTTTATTTCCTTTCTGTACCAACGAACCTTCAAAATCGGCTCCCACTCCTTGCGTGGTTTCATCCTTGGCGGCACTCACCAGCTTGTATCCTGCCGGAAGCTGAATCGTTTCATCCAGTTCGACCAAACGGGAACAACCATCTTTGAAACCATACTTGCGGTTTTCTACCGAAGTATCGATCCACATATAAGAACGTACCTGATTATAAAGGTTATTCATCACCATCGGACGGAAAAACATCTCGCCCTCTCCTCTCAAGGCATAATCGGGTATTTCATAACGAAAAGTGATTTTAATAGGTGCAGCCTGATAGTCTTTGGGATTTTTTCCATAGTCTACGCTCAACAATCTGGCTTTGGGAGAGATGGCCAACAACTGACGTTCCATCGTGCTTTTCCATTCGCTCTGAAAGCCGGTGGTAAAGATGCGACGGATATTGCTGTCACTCTGTCCTTCGGCTGTAAGGGTAAAAGTACCGCGCAATGTACCATCTGCATCCAAGCGGTTGTCGGCCTTGATACGCACATAATGATTTTCGGGAGCCGAAACCGGAGTGATACACAAATCAGA
>CABRLU010000079.1 GCA_902471845.1 uncultured Lachnospiraceae bacterium
TCCATTTGTGTTGCCTAGTTAATAAATATGTGTCCAGGATTCTGGGTACATATCAATATCAATATATAACAGATTCCGCTTTTTTTTATTTTTTATATTCGATACGGCGGCCGTATTTCTTAAGGCTGACCAGGGCTGCCAGGCACAGCAGTGCGGCAATCACAGCATACCGCATCCGCAAAAACTGCATTTCCTGTTTCAAAGAGTTCTGTTGGATATCACCGGAATTTACAACTTCAAGTCCAAGCTGCCCGAGCTGTTTTACAGTTGTCCCGTCCAGGTCCTGGCCCTTCATTTGAATCCGCACTCCGGTTTCTCCCTCTGAAAGCCGGACGCTGTCTGCGTCGCAAAAGGCACAGGCCGTATCATTTGGCACTCCTGACTTTGCGTACACGATCCAGGCCGTTCCTGTTATTTCTTCTTCACCCAATTTATAGTCCAACTGCAGACTGTCCGCCTGTTCTGTTCCATTTTCAGAAATATCGTCCGCCTGCTCTGATTCACTTCTAATTTCACCGGACGCCTGCATAAGCTGATTCCATGCCATTCCATTCAGATAAATGACTTTCATGGCACCGGTTTCAGACATTCCGTAGGCCAAAGTCAGATAGTCATCGGACAATTCCAGACAGGTCACCGTCATTTCTCCCCAGGACTCCGACAACGTTAATGAAGATTCTCTCTGCCTGCTCACGGCCTGAATGTCTTCCATAGTCTCAATACCTGACATCTGATAGCTTGTAAGGCCTGATGCGCTGCTGTTACTGACAACATACTCTACAGGGCTTCGCATCATATTATAAACCTGAATACCACTATTGACAGCGTCTGCAAAAAAGCCAATCACCCCTATAAAGAAAAGAAGCATTATTTTTATCCGGTCATCCTGTTTTCTCCGTTTCCAGAATCTGGTCCACCATTTCATTCAGCTGTTTCCTCCGCTTCATCCTGTCGTTTTTTACGCCGGATTCCACGCAGAATCATACCAATGATAAAGAAAAATAAAATTCCGACGACAACTGCCATAATAATCCACCATTGTCCCGTATCCTCCGGCGTCTCCTTCGTCGTATTTGAAAACGGCGTTTTGATATTCGTTGTAATATTTCCGGTTTCTTCGTATTCTTTTCCATTTTCATCCTCGTAATAATACGTCACAGTTCCCCTGGTCTCTCCGTACAAAGATGAACCTTTTGACAAACTGGTCACAGAAATTTTCACAGTTCCCGTAGCTGTTTTTCCAGCTTCGATATCTCCGATAAAAAGTGTTCCCTCCGGCGCCAGGCCATCGGCTTCAATCACCGCCCGAACATTATGCACCTTGCTCCGTCCAAGATTCATCGCCTGTATCTGGGCTGTCACCACATCGCCCACCTGAACCTCCGAAGCCAAAACCAACGGATCGAACTCCAGTTTTGCGGCCTGCGATACCATCATTTTTATTTTACCGCTGGCCGACTGGGACGCCCCTTTAGAATCCGCATAATCCATAGACACTGACAGACCATAAGCTCCCGGAACAGCCGATGCCAAAATTTTATATTTGTAAGACACAACACAGGTCTGTCCCGCCGAAACAGAATCGACATAAATCGTATCTGTCGGACTGAGCAGATTCAGGTACTCTCCTTCATCTCCAATGGTAACGGTCATATTTCTGACCGTTTCCGTACTGCTCGTATTTAATAAGGTAATATCCAGGATCACTTCGTCTCCGGCCTGAATCTCATCCTTTGAAGATTTACAGGACTGAACGATTATTTTCGGTGCAAAGGTCGGAGCTTCCGATGCAGAACTGCCGCCGCCACTGCCTCCCGACGAGGCGCCACCGCCACTGTCGCTGCCGGATGGCCCTGTCACGTCCACAGCTCCTGTCAAATCATCCTTCGGCGCCTCCGTCGACGGTTCCGTGGAGGGTTCTCCTGTCGATGGTTCATCCGTAGATGGCTCTTCTGTTGAAGGTTCTACGGTGGACGGTTCATCCGTAGATGGCTCCTCTGTCGACGGCTCACTGGCCGGCGGTTTTTCATCGGTAATGACCACATTAACTGAAAATTCTTTATGTATCAGGTTGCCGTCGATATCCTCAGCCTGGACATTCAAAACCACCGGATATTCGCCGTTTTTCCGGTCATCCTTCAGCTTCAGATCAAAATTTACCAGATAGCAGGCAATCGTTTCCTGACTGCCATTGATTTTCTCCTGGCTGAGCCCAATATCTTTTTCACATTTTTCAGAGATAAATGGTATCCCGTTCCCGCTGCCCAGATTCAATGATACTTTAAGGGTATCATCCCTTAACTGGCCCTGGCATACCACAGGTACGACCAGACTGGCCGTACCATTCTCTACTTTCGGTGTATATCCTTTAGAGTAGGGCTGATCCATGCCTATATAGCAATTCTCCGAATCTATTTTCAGTTCAGCTGTCTCCACTGCCATTTGATTCACCGTCTCCGGACTTTCTGAAAGAATCCGGGACATCACCACAGTTTCAGGTGCAGCCCAGACATTCATCACCGGACTTTCCGCCAGTATTCCCACCGTACAGACCAGCACACCCATTTTTTTCAAAATCTTCATTTCCACTTTTCCTCCATCTCATGGACATCGTCACACAATTCTTCAATATCCTGTGCATTATGGCTGGCCAGAAGTATCGCCTTGCCCTGTTTTTTCAAAGCTTTAAGCAGTTCACGCATCTGACCGACACCGGCCTTATCCAGTCCATTAAAGGGCTCATCCAATATAAGCACCCCCGGATCTTCCATTATGGCCTGTGCTATTCCGAGGCGCTGCCGCATCCCCAGAGAATATTTTGAAACCGGCTTGCGCATCCCCGGATTCAAACCGACCCGCTCCAGCGTTTCGATGATTTCTTCTTTGCCGATCCGCCCTTTCAGTGAAGCCAGTATCTTTAAATTCTGAAAGCCACTCAAATTCGGAAGGAATCCCGGTGTTTCAATAATCACACCCAGTCGGTCCGGAAAATCACATTCCTTTCCTACCTGTTCTCCGTTCACGAAAATATTTCCCGAATCCGGTTTCATAAAACCGCAAATACATTTCATCAACACAGTTTTTCCGCTGCCGTTATTACCGACAACACCATAAATCTGTCCGGCGGGAATGGTCAGATTTACATCCTTTAACACATGTTCTTTTCCAAAGGATTTATAGACATGTTCCACGATAATTCCTGTCTGTTGCTCCATCCAGTCACCTCTCACATTACTTTTGTGTTCCCGTAAAATCAAAGGAATAGTTCTTGATCCTCCAAAGAGAAAGCCCGAATAAAAACAGACTTCCCACAATAAAGAATCCATAAGACACCCATAACTTTGGCAGGTTATCATATCCGAAATTATGCATATAGTAAGTTGCATGATTCAAAGGAGATATCCATCCAAAAGCAATATTTGCCGTTTTCATCTGCTCCTGAGATAAATGGAGTATGTTCGCAATAACCTCCGGATTCATCAAAAAACCAAATCCACTGAAAATGATACCTCCGATCATACCGCCATTTCCTTTCCAAAGATTCAGATATAAAATCAGGCTGGCCATCAAAACGGAATAGCCTGCCATCAGTCCAAAAATATGAAGCGTGCAGGAATAAGGAAAGGATAGCTCCAGCACTTTGACAAAAGCAGGAATTGCAATCTTTTCTCCAATACTGGAATATCCAAGAATCGCCGCCGTTTCGCTCCAGAGATTTGCCGTATAGGCCTTCGTTCCTGCCAGCACACAAGTAGAAAGCAGAATAAAACACATAAATCCCATTGTTGCCAGTATCAAATATAAGATTTGCCCCAAAAGCCATACTCTTCGATTAATCCGAATCAGAAACAGCGGAACTTCATTCCCAAGATTTGGCATATCGGCAAATAAAAGCAAAAGCAGCAGCGATATGACCAATATGGAGTTGGCGTCTCCGAAAGTCCATATAAAAGGCTCCAGAACCTGAACAATGGTATCATGCTCTTTGGCAAATACGAGTACTTTATCGGAAAGCAGGAAGCATACGACAAAACCCAGGCCAAAAGCCAAAGCAATCTGGGGATTTCTTCGCCACCGTCGGAAATTTGCCGCGGCAACCAATCCAATCTGTCGGATTTTATACACCTTCGATACACCTCCTGAGAATCACATCATACAGGCAGAACAGCACCAACATCAGTCCTGTAATGAGAAAGACAACGCCCCATTCACCAAAAATCCATGTATGCTCCGGTGCGAGCCACTCATAAGGATAGAGGCAATATAATGTCTGAAAATACCGTTCATGCAAAATAACCAATACATAATAAAGAACAAAGGCACCACCATAGGCTATGTAACGGCTATTGGACAGAGCGGCCAGCACGGCCGCCAGAACTGCCCATAGCATTCCCGATACAAAAATCAGCAGAGGGCTCCATTGCATATTTTCATCATGCTTCAGACAAACATAAATCCAGCTTCCCAAAAGTTCTACTCCGCCGCCGCTGATTCCACAGGACAAAATTTTCCCAATAATATAAGACGTCACTCCGGTCCGGGGCAGATAGGACTTAATAAATCCGGTCTGATAATCTGCCAGCCAGGCCGTCGAATAGGGCAGTGTACATAAGACAGGAACTGTCATACGGAATAAATCCGAATCAAAACCTGCGGTAAATAAAATCAGAATTTCCAGCAGAACTCCTGCGATAAATCCACGGGACAAAACGGCTCGCCCTATATCTGTCTCAAAACTGTTCATAATTAATATCCCAGAGACCTGTCAATAATCGAACCATCGATGGCATTAATCGTCATAACGCTTCCCATATATTCCGAGCCGTACTCATCGGTAACCTTCCCTTCAAAATCCCAGACCGGCACCAGAAGCCCCGTATCATAGCTGTCCGCTTCACTGATTCTGGCATAACCGAGAACTGCCCGATTCACCTGAACCGTCACGCCTGAATCCAGCTCCGAATCGGTCTTAGCATTGGTTATCATCACCATTTTTTCAAACGTATCTTTAATCTCATCAAAGCTCTTCAGATTTGACTTATCCACAACAGTCTCTGTAACTTCCAGCGGTGCATTATAATCAAATCCCACAATTCCCGAATCATTCACACGAATCTCCACACATTCCACCGGCCAATCTTTTTTCACATAATCGTCGCCGTTCCATCCTTCCTCATGCTTACTTGTCGCATCAAAGGTCACAAAAGCGCCGTCCACATACCGCATATACCGGAAAATATACACTTTTCGATATCCCTCTCTTGTATCTTCACCTTTCCGGATATCTCTGACTTCTGAATACAAACCACCTTCATAATACTGATACGTGCTGTCCAGTCCCACGTTTTTCATAAATGTATCCGAAGCCTCCCGGGCCTCCTCTTCAGAAATCGTCGTCGGTTCATCGGTAAATTCCACCAGTTCAACGTCACCCCCATACATGGCACTCACGACCTCTTCTGCCCGGTCTTCATCCGCCGGCCATATACCGCTGAAAATAGTGTCTAACGCAGTAGACCCCACAACCGCTATCGCCGTAAAATCATAACCGTGCTTTCCCCGTCTAAACCGCAGACAATTTCCTCTTTCCTCATTGTTCTGCACAAAGAACGACATATAATCGTCGTTTTCTCCATTATTAGCGCCGTAATAAACCTCTCCGTTCGGATTCAGACTGTATTCCCACTGATAAAAACCCTCGCCGCCTTCTTTCTCCGCCATCTCTGCAACACTATGTAAAAGTCCGTCTGATTCATTTCCTTCCCAGACAATCTCTGACGGTGCATTTTCATATTCTGACTGGAGCGCATCAATATCCTGCTGATAATCCGGCATATACTTTTCCGCTTCATCTCCATAATTTGCTTTCATATTCTCCATTTCTGCTTTTAGACCGCTGATTTCCTCTTCGACATCTTTTCGGGTTCTCGTATCTAAGGTTACACCGGCATCATAGAGCGTCTGTCCTCCGGACAACTCTTCAATAACTTTATTTAAAAACTCCTGGCTGATTTTTTGCTGCTGAACCCGGAAAATAGACATCTGATTTACCTCAGGAATATCCACCTTCGCATCCACATTCACCGTAACTCCCAGTGATTCATCCGAAAGCGCTGTCTGATAAGTTTCATAAGCACCGGCAATATTCGCCATGTCCACCGAACTTTCTCCATCCTTCTGCGCTTCCTCAATTAAATTATCCATATCTTTATTGACAACAATCGATGAATCCGGATTTTTCTGACACCCTGAAAGCATCATCGATGCGATAATCATGCCGATACCCATCCGTGTATACCATAATCTTTTTTTCATATTTATTTCTCCCTTCCGTTTCAACCGAATTAAAAAGAACCCATATCAGGATTTCATGATATTATCCTAACATGGGTTCTTACATCAAGTATTCATCATTTTTTAAACAAATTGTAAAATCATCCGGGTACCTTCCCCTTCTTTGCTGTCAATCCGGATGGAAATGTTATGCCGTTTTGCGATCATGGCCGTAAGTGCCAGACCAAGACCGGCGCCGCCGCTCTTCCGGCTTCTGGACTTATCAACCATGTAAAAAGGCTCCATGATTTTTTCCTGTTCTTCGGCCGGGATTCCCTGTCCAAAGTCCTGGACTTCAATACAATTGTCATAGGCCCGGAGAATAATTTTGCCGCCGCTGTCGCTGGCTTTAATCCCATTGTCGATCAGGTTAATCAGGACGTCCGTCATCAAATCCAACTCCATTGGAAAGTGTTCACCGTGTTCAATGCATTCCAACGTCATCTGCTTGTCCTTTAAAATCACTTCACAGGATTTTGCCGCCGCTTCAAAGAGACGGCTTACCGGTGTATCTGCAAAAACCAGGGATTCATCCTGATCCAGTTCCAGAAGCTTCATCATCTTTTTGGACAAGCGCTCTAACCGGCCGCACTCTTCATAAATATAAAGCAAGGCTGCTTCCTGATTTTCCCGGCTGATTTTTGTAGACAGCAAGGTCTGGGCATAACCGGAAATAGCGGTCATCGGCGTTTTTAATTCATGGGTCAGATTTCCCATAAATAAGGTTTTACGCCGTTCCGACTCTTCCAGGCTCCGTGTACTCGTCTCCACAGCTTCCGCCATTTTATTAAAGCTTTCCTCCAACTGGCCGATTTCATCCTTCCGTCGGACAACCACCCGCTGGTCGTAATCCCCCTCAGCCAGCCGTTTTGTCGTCTCGTTCAGTTCCTGAAGCGGCTGAAGAATATGCCTTAATATGGCAAATAAAACAAGCATTGTTATACCGGTCACACCGAATGTAATCGCCAGTATATATCCGGTCAGACGCCGCACATTGTTTTGAACATCAACCATCGGCACAACCCGGTACACATCAATTTTCTCCTGAATATTCATGTGAAAAATGACATAATCCGTATTATCCCGGGAATAATCGGCACAGGTTATATCACCGTCCTCATAACTTCTCAAATCCATCTGTGAAAGTTCTCCCGCAGAAAGGGCCGTATGATTATAAATTTGTCGGATTTCATTAGTTTCTTCCGTATTTCTGACCCATAAAAAACATATCGAATAATCATCCTTCAAATTTTTAAAATAATATTCCAGATAGACAGACCTCGTATCCGCATCCATATTTCGGATTAATCCCCGCTCCAGTTCACTGGTCATTTCATAAAAATTCTGGTAAGCCCGGATAATCGCCTCACTCTTAAGGCTTTTGCCTGTTATTCTTAAAATGAGTGCATCCCCCAATAAAGAAGCGGCTAAAAGAGCAATACAGCTGATCCACAGAATTTTTGTTCTTAATTTCACGTTCTACGCCCCCAAACAGTTATCCCGCCGCGATTTACTCTTCCAGCCGATATCCTATTTTGGATATGGTTTTTATATGATCCGCCAGCCCAAGTTTTTTTCGAAGCTGTCCGATATGTACATCCACCGTGCGGGTTTCTCCCATATACTCTATGCCCCATACCATACGGAGAAGATTCTCTCTGGAAATGGCAATATTTTTATTTTTGGCCAATACACTAAGAAGTTCAAATTCCTTCGGTTTCAATATAACCTCCTGTCCATTCTGCTTAACGGAATGTTCCTCAAAATTGATTTCCATATTGAGGATTTTGATTGTCTGGCTCAGCTTATTGGTCCGTTCCAATACCTTTTCCATACGGACAAGTAATTCCAGTATTTCAAAGGGCTTGACAATATAATCCTCGGCGCCGCCCTTTAAGCCCTGAATCTTTGACCCCAAATCATCCTTAGCTGTCAGGAAAATTACCGGTATACTGTATTTTTTCATATCATCCAGTAATTCAAATCCATTCTTTCCCGGAAGCATCACATCCAAAAGCGCCAGATCATAGTCATGATCCTGGCTTAATGCAGCCTCAGCCTCACTGCCGTTATAATAAATCTGTGTATCATAATTGGAAACTTCCAGATTCATTGCGATCATTTTTGCAATAGCTTCCTCGTCCTCAACAATTAAAATTCTGTTTTTACCTGGCATCTTTTTCTCTCTCCTACTTTTCTATTCTGATTGATCACCGAATCAAATTCCTTCCGGGTTTTATAGCTGAATCAGTCCCATCTCTCCATCCTCCGGAGACACTTCCTCCGAATATGTATCTTCTTCATATAATTTATAAAGCAAACTGTCATATTGAGCAGCCAGATCATCATTTTCAAAAGTAATATATCCGTCCTCAACTTCCCATAAACCCCTGTTATCTGAAAGGAAACGGATGACCTCTTCATATATATCCATAAGTTCGAGCATGAAATCCAGGGATTCTTCTACACTGCCATCCGCGTCCCAATCCAGCATGGTACGCATTCTCTCTTCATAAAAATCCAAATAATAGCTGTCCAGGCCACAATCCTCGATGTATGACATCATTTTATCCTCTGTCAAAAGCTCCTTATGATTCCTCTTACATTCCTGGAATGCCCCTCGCGTACGGCTGATATATTTTTTCGTCTGTGTAAAATCCGGCCCGTCATTCTCATAATTCTCCGCAGTAAGAACACTGACCAGCGCTTCATCATCCAGAAGTGTTACAATACTCAGATTATTTTCGACCACATCCGAAATATACGCTTTCATGGCTTTCTCCACCACCGCGTAATCATCCTTCGTCACCACCCGATCCAATCTCATATTGATTTCTTTTAAATTTATATTTTCAGGATCCGACGATAATTCATAAATTTCTTCCAACTCCGCATCCAACTTGCCTTCCTGCTTAAAATCAGAAACGACAAAAAAGGTAACAATAATCCCAAAAACAAGAAAAATTCCACCAATTACAGCAATACAGCCAATAATAATCTTTTTCCCCATATCCTATATTCCTTCCCAATATAATTCACATGTATGTTTTCATTATACTATGCTCCCGTCCTCTGCCGCAACCGATTTCTCCCAAAATGGGCTTCCTGCTATTTCCAAATGGAAAAAGGAGCAGCTCTGAGGCTGCTCCTAAAATAAGATTTTTGTTTAAATCTCTTCCATAGAAATAAGTTCCTGGTTAACTTCCAACTGGGAGTAGAGAAGACCATGATCTTCATATTCAAACTCGCCGCGCTGATTATCGATTGGATCTCCGCGAAGCCATTTTTTCTCCGGCATAAAATCCATCTGAATTTCGGAGTTGGCCGGCATGCGGAAAATATCCAGATTGCCGAAATAATAATTCCAACGTTCGGTATTGCCGGAACGCCAGGCGCTGCCGCCAAAGGACGGATCGGCAAATACCCATCCATAAGGCTCTACATAAAACTGGGCCCAGTCATGACAGCCTGTGTAAAACTCCGTCGCATAAAGACCGGACTGCCAACGGGCAGGAATGCCGGACATACGACAAAGTGTAATGAAGAGCAGAGCCTGCACACCGCAGTCTCCTTTCTGGTTCACTGCACAATATTCCGGAATACAATCGATAGTGAAGTATTCACGCATATAAGAATACATAACCTTCGTTGTTACAAAATCATAGAATCTGCGTGCAAGGATGACCGGATTCGTCTCATCTCCGGCAAGCTCATCCCGAAGCTCTCTAAGATAAGGTGTAAACATAATATGCGGTGCCTGTTCTTCCAGGCAAAAATCCGGCTGCTTGGCTGCAGCCCTGGCCGGGTCCAGTTCCACGTAATCTACGTGATAATCATAGGCATATTCCACCATGAATTCCTGATCCGGCTGAAGTTCTGTCTCAAAATATACGGTCCGCTGAGGTGCATTTTCCGGTGCAGTATAGGCAATCTCCGGTGAGGATGCAAGAATTTTGATATTTGAAACCTGCTGACAGATTTTCGGAACCGGCAGATGCACACGTACTTTACGTCCCACTTCTTCAAATTCCTTTTTGGCTTTAATCGTCGCGCGAATCTGTATACGCACACTGCGGCTGCCATGTTCCTTCATATATTTTATATTGTCATTCAAAAGCTTCTGCTTCTGCTCATTTGCCCGAGCATCATCCACATCCTGAACCATCACCCGTGCTGCCAGATCCGGTCGGGTCTTAATAAGATTTTCGTAGAAACGACGCTGAAAATGCACAGTACCATCAATATAAATCCAGTCCGCCGCACTGATCTCTTTCAGATAGCGCAGTTCTTCTTCTTTGAAGTCCTTTAAATG
>CABRLU010000080.1 GCA_902471845.1 uncultured Lachnospiraceae bacterium
CATTGGCCTTTGCCTGAGAGGCCGCCATCGTATACCGGTTTCTTGCCTGACTTTCACCTGCGAAAGCCCGCATTAAATTTTTCATTGTTTCACTTTCTTTGAAATCCATAATTATTCCTCCTGAATTTTAAATTTATAACAATGGATGCTCGGAAAGAGCCTTGAGCCGCTCCCACCGTCTGTCAATTTCCTTCTGAATAGTTTCTGCAACACCTCTATACTGAGGTTTTGTCAAATGACGTGTCCGCCCCATCATTGCCAGCCAGTCAGCCACCGGAATTTTTTTATTTGATTTTTCCGGATTATAGCTCAACGTGGTCTGTCCCTTCTCCACCTCATAAAGTGGAAAATAACAGCAATCCACAGCCTTTCCAATAATGGTTCGTTCCTCCTCTGGTTTATCGGACCAGTTGAGCGGGCAGGCCGACAACGCACGAATATAGGCCATACCTTCCGACTTGGCATAGACCTGGGCCCTGGCTGCTTTTTTTACAAAATCTGCCGGATTCGATTCTGCTGCCGTCGCCACATAGGGCATGCCGGTAGCCGCCATAATAGCCGCCGTATCCTTATGGAAAAAGCTCTTGCCATACTGCTCCGGCCCCACATGGGAGGTAGAACTTTTCGCTCCCATCGGCGTCGAATAAGACAATTGATAGCCCGTATTCATATATCCGCCGTTATCATACTCTAACAAGATCAAATGACTTCCCCTCAAGGCTGCGCCGATAGCCGAACCAAGACCAATATCCATACCACCGTCACCGCTGACCATGACAAAGGTGATATCTCCCTCAGGATATTCGCCCCGTTTCTGTCGCTGCTTAAACATTTCCACCACACCGGATAAGGTTGCCGCACCATTCTGAAAAAGATTATGAATGTAAGGCACTTTAAAGGATGTTTTCGGATAACCGGTAGTTACCACCATACCGCAGCCCGTCTGAAAAAGCACCACCACATGCCCCTCAATCCCCTTCAGTAAAAGATTCACATTGACCGGAATGCCACAGCCCGGACAGGCGCCATGACCCGGACTGAGCCGCTTCGGCATGGCTGTCAATTCGTTGATCCGGGCATTTTCAATCTGAACATGACCATTTTCCGGATTCATACTTCGGCGGATAATTCCCGGCGAAGACGCCTCCTTCGTAATCGGCTCGTAATACCGCATATCTTCCCGGCCGCCAAAGCCTTTGGTCACACCGATATAATCGAAGGATTTTGCCTCCGGATTTTCCCCTTCCTGAAAAAGTATTTCCGCATCTTCAGCATAAAAATCCTTGCCCCCAAGACCATAAATCCGGCTGAGTACCCGAATATCATCATTGCCCTTCCCAAAGCTTTGGAGCATGGCCTTAATCTCCAGTGTCATATTTCCGCCACCGGCGCCATAACTGTCCTGCCGGTCGGCAACAATGATCGTTTTCACATTTTGACACAGGGCGTACAGAGCTTCTGCCGGGAAAGGCCGGAGTACGCTGGCCGTAAACACGCCGACCTTCTTTCCCGCTTCCCGAAGCTTATGCACAGCGGAACGTACCGTATGATAGGCAGAACCAAGAATAAAAATGGCCGTCTCCGCATCCGTCATCTGACATTCCCGAACTGCTCCATAACTCCGTCCGGAAATTTCTTCGTACTCTTCGTATATGGTCGGAAGCCAGTTGGCCGCCGATTTCATCGCCTGGTGGAGCTGGTACTTATTATTGATAATATCCGGCTCGTTCATATAAGAACCAATGGTGACCGGATGGTCCATATCCAGCAAGTCCACCTCCGCCTCCCGTTTGCCTATGAACTTCTGAACAACCTCATCCGATTCAAAGACCATACAGCGCCGCTTCTGGTGACTTGTAAAAAAGCCGTCAAAGGCTACGATGACCGGAAGATTTACTTTTTCCGCCAGTTTCAATCCACAGATATTCATATCGTAAACCGCCTGAGGCGTATCGGCAAACAGAATGATCCACCCGGTATTTAAAGCATACATAATATCGCTGTGGTCCCCTTTAATCGAAAGCGGCCCGGAGACCGTCCGGCAGGCCACATTCATCACCATCGGAAACCGGGTACCCGACTGGACCGGAAGCTGTTCCAGGGCGTACAAAAGACCATTGGCGCTGGTCGCATTGAATACCCGACCCCCGCAGGCCGACGCGCCGTAACAGATTCCCGCCGCACTGTGTTCGCCCTCAGCCGCCACCAGAGAAATATCATGAAGCCCTTCCGCCTTCATGGCATCCAGATTTTCCGCAATCTGAGTCGACGGTGTAATCGGATAGTACCCCATCACATGGTAATTAATCTGTTTGGCCGCATAGGCCGCCAGCTCATTGCCGCTGTCAAAAAGCACTTTCTGTGGCTTAACTTCCTTTTTTTCCATCATCTGACACCTCCGTCATTCCGACGTTCACTCATATAACTTTCTCCAGTAATCCAGCCATCCGACGCCCTCTGGGTCCAATGAATATTGGAAGCCACCAAATCTTTGTCCGGCACAAACCACTGTGGGTCCGGATGCTCCGCCTCCACCCCGGCAACCAACGCATTTACCGGACAAACGGCAACGCAGCGAAGACACCCTTTGCAATAATGATAGTCCAGCCCCCGGTTCATCATTTGTTCCTTCCCCTTATAGATTCCTTTTTTAAACTGGAACACCATATCCGGACAGGTCGAATCACAGAGGCCGCAATGAATACATTTTGATTCATCAAACAATGGCATATAACCGCTTCGGGACGGCGAAAGATCATTGGATGCCATGCTTCCCGCCAGAGGATTTGTTCCGCCAATCGGCGCATTTTCATAGCCCCAAACCAATTTTTCCTGACAGTCCTCCGGGATGGTTTCCTCATCCCCCTTTCCGCGAAACTGCCGGACCATCTCGTATCCGGCCATAAATCCGTTTCGATTGATTTCCAGAAGGTCCGGATACTTTTTCCCTACGGTTTCTTCAATCAGTTTTCTTCCACAGGCCAGAAAATCCCGGCTTTCCCTGTTCTGTCCTTTCACGATATCCTCATCTTCCAACGCTTTCATCATGGCGCCGAGCATGATCATATTCATGCGGCTTTTCGTCTGCATGGCAATGGAGATACCGTCCAGGTAGTAAATGTCACCCGAAAGCCACGGGTAATTTTCTGTCAGTGCCTCTGCATTTTTTCGTGTATTGATGACCATTTTACGCGGCATTTCTAAAATATCCGGCCACGGATATTTCATCAGAATATTTTCCTGAAAAACGCCGAGAATATCCGGCTCCCGCACCGGACTGTTAATCAATATTTCCTTATCCCCTTCACACCAGCGTATAAATGAACTGACGGGCGAACCCCGTTTTTCAGAACCATAGCTGGAAAACGCGGCCCCATTAAGCCCGAGATATTTCACTCCCAGTTCACCGAGCATTTTCCCACACAGGTTGGCTCCCAGACCGCCCAGACTTTCCAGACGAATTTCAAAATAAGCCCTGTCCTTCATATTCCTTTCCTGCCTTCCCTTGGTTTAGAGCTAGTATGTGCATATTTTTTCCAAATATGCAAAAAAACAGGACGACAACAATATTTGCTGTCGCCCTATAAAGGCTAATTTCAGTCCCACTTTAAGATTGCTCCCAAAGCAGCATATTATTTTCAAATTTTGCATTTAATCTGCCCATATCTTTTAACCATGAGAGATACGAACGAACGGTACTTCCGACAAGAACATATTGTTCAAAGTTCATCTCAAGTCCGTATGCTGTAAAGAGTTTTTGTAAAAGAGCCTCAAAATAAAGAGGTTCTCTGCAAAAATCAACAATTTTTTCCCCGATTTCATGGACTTTATCAATGTTATACTGAGCCAATTCAATGATATCTTCTATTACTGCCGCATGGGCCGGAACAAATATTTTTGCCTTTAGCGCTTTTACCATCTCAAGTGTTTTTATATAAGCTGCAACATCATAAATAAAACCAATCTGGTATTTATCCAGTGTTTCCCTGCTTGACAAACAGTCCGCCAGATAAACCACATCATCCGGCGTTCGAAAGCCCACCATGTCAAAGAAATGCCCTGGCAAATGGATGACTTCAAAACCTTTCGGTAAGACATCTTTAGTCAGATACTCCACGCTGCTTTCCTGTGCCATCAAAAATTTGTGTCTGAGGTCTTTACATGGGCAACCGCCATATAAAAATGACGGTTCTAAAACAGGATGTCTTGTAAAATCACATTCAATACCCGGCGCGTATATTTTGCATCCGGTCTGCCCCTGTAGATATTTATTGCCGCCAATATGGTCCGCATTAGAATGGGTATTATATATGGCGATTAATTTCCAGCCATTAGCATCTAAGATTTTCCGTACCTTTCGCCCCGCATCCTTGTCATTACCGCTGTCAATTAAACATACCTCCGTGTCATTTAACTTGACAAGTCCTATTTTAGCAGGACTTTGAATATAATAACAAGCATCTGAAACCTGTATCAGTTCATACATTTTACTTTTCCTCCCTTAGTGATTCGGATAAAAGATGATATTATGGACAGTGCATTGCTCATCAAATGGATTATTATAGGAATGAGGAATATCTGCCCGAAAACGGATGGACTGCTTCGGCCCAACAATGATTTCCCTGCCATTTAAAACAAGCTGCAGCTTTCCGCTCAAAACTAAAATATATTCCTCCACACCATCATTATGCTTATCTGACGTATGGCAACACTTCGAATCAAATTCAATATAAAAGATTTCAACATTTCGGATGGGGTCGTAGGTAAATAGTGGATAAGCCCTCATCCGGCCGTCATCCTCCAACATGATTTCATTTTTTTCAATATCAACTACAGTGTACTCCGGTTGTTGCTCCTCTAAAAACGAAGACAACGGCGATTTTAATCCGGTGGCAATTTTCCATAATGTGGTTATAGTCGGAACAGATTGTCCTCTTTCAATTTGCCCTAACATGGGCTTGCTGACTCCGGTGAGCTTTGAGGTCTCATCCAGACTGAGATTTCTGTTCACACGTATCGATTTCAACCTCTCACCAATGGCCGATAAGGGTTCATTCATAAGTTCATCCTCCCTTTTAGATGTTTTAACGTATATATAATATATTATAACATACTATCATAAAAATCCATACACTATTATGCAAAAAGCACACGCCGATTCAAAAATCGTCGTGTGCTTTTTATCTCAATCTACTGTTTTTGCATTCATAATGAGCATCTGCAAACGGTTTTCCAGATTGGCAAAGCTGACATCCGGGTCATAATCCAATGGCAGAATCTGGGCATCCGGATAAATCTCTTTCAGTCGTTTTGCCACGCCTCGTCCGAAAACATGGTTTGGCAGACAGCCAAAAGGCTGCAGAATAACGAAGTTCCGGCAACCGTGTTTCGCATGGTGAAGGATTTCACCTGGAATCAATACACCCTCACCGGCATCAAAGGTGTGATGCATAATCGGGTCACTGTCTTTGACCAGGTCTGGCAGACGGCAGGCCGGTGTATATAACGGATGCCGTTTCGCAATAGCATCGGTCATATTGTGGGCCAGCTCAAAAAACTCATTCGCTGTATGGAACCAGAGCTTTTTCCCCAGAGGCCGTTTCAAATGATACTCCCGAATCTGGGAATCCAGAACAAAGTAAATCTTCCGGATGACATCGGTCATGCGGGCCTCAATAATCTCAAAACCGTTATGCTCCAGATAATCTTCAATATCGTGGTTGGCTCCCGGATGGAAATTCAAAAGATACTCGCCCACAATCAGTACTTCCGGTCTACGGTAAGATCGATCATAACGAACTGCTTTCATAATATCGATGGCCCTGGCGAATCCCCGTTTTGCACCGCGAATGCCATGATTCTGCAAACCATCAACAAGGGCATCCATGCCTTTCTCAAAGGCCGCATTGGCACTTCCCGGCTCCAACTCATAAGGCCGCATTTTCCGAAGCAATTCTTCCAGAGCATCAATCATCGGCAAAGCAATGGCAATGCGCAGCGCCGAAAAAAGATTCATGCGGAATCCCGGATGCAGATTGTGATAATCTTCATCATCGTTGGTCAAAATCGGTACATGGGCATATCCCGCATCATCCAGTGCCTTCCGAAGCAAAGCGCCATAGTGGGTCAGACGGCAATCACCAATGTATTTTGCCATGCCAATAGCCACTTCTTTATCATCATATTTTCCACTCCGCAGGGCGGCCAGCGCCTCCCCAATGACAATCTGAGCCGGAAAACAAATATCATTATGAACATACTGTTTACCAAGACGGATAGCTTCTTCCCGTCCAATATCCAGAGGAATTGCCTTTACATGCTGAGTACAGAGAGCAGCCGACATAATACGACAGAAAGCATGGGATGTATTCGGTACAAGAACAACCTTTTCTTTTACATCTTCCTTCGTCAATTTCACCGGATAAGGGTCCGTCAGCTCCTCAACAATCATTTCTTCATTCTGTCCGCGACGCATGGCAACGGTTTCCACAAAAGAGCGGACACGGATACGCAAAGGTCCCTGGATATCGCTCTCATCCAGCTTTAGAACCAGCGGTATTTTTCCTGAGATTGCTTTCATCATCCGGATAATCTCATCCGACAGATAGGCATCATGGCCGCAGCCGAAGCTGACAATCTGTACGTACTCCAGATGTGGATTCTGCGCCGCCATAATGGCTGAACCAAGCATCCGGGCATGGTAATTGTTCACCACATCCAGACGGCTCTTACTCAAATCCACCTTTTCCAATTCCGGCAGCGAATCTGCTGTCAGAACAGGAATTCCCAAACGGGTAAACATGGCCGGCAGATCATGATTGACCAGGGCATCATTTTGATATGGACGGGAGGCAAGAACGACGACATAAGTGCCTTTACGCTCCACTTCATCCAAAACCGCCTGTGCAGCCGATGTCAGTTCCCTGTGAAAACTTCCCTGGGCCTCATCTGCCGCCTTAATGGCCTCCACCGTCTGTCCCGGCAAAATCTGGAAAGTTTCCTTCATATATTCAACCAGCTGTCTGTCCCGGTCCACCTTTCCATACCAGTGGAATAAAGGTGTATCAAATGGTACACCCCATCGTTTTTCCGGATTATCCGAATTTCGGATAACAAATGGATAGCCTTTGACCACTGCGCACATCGATTCGCTGGTCTTTTCCGTATTTTCCGAAGTTACTGTCGTGATGGACGGCATGAAAATCCGGTCCACCTTCTTCTCCACCAGGTTCCGGATATGACCGTGAACCAACTTGGCCGGAAAACATACCGTATCCGAAGTTACCGCTGACAATCCATTTTCATACATCCTCCGGGTACTCTTATCGGATATCTGAACCTTAAATCCGAGAGACTTCCAGAAGGTTGTCCAGAACGGCATCGTCTCCCAGAAGGACAGAACCCTAGGAATGCCGATGGTCACTGACTGTTCCGGCAAAATTTCCGGTGCCGGATAATCTTTAAATAACAATTCTTCACGGGTCCGGAACAGGTTTGGAATCTGATGTGCCGCCTGTTCTTTTTCCCGAAGTTTCTCACGGACATCCGCTTCCCGGGGATCTCCGAGAATTTCTCCCCGCTCGCAGCGGTTATTCGTCACCCAGGATTTTCCATTAGAAAAAGTGACAATCGTTCGTTTGCAATGATTGGTACAGAATGGACACGGGAAGTTGGATTCCTGAGAGTAGGAAAAATCATCCATGGCATCCAGGCCGATAAAAGTTTTCTCTGTCTGTCCTGCGCTAAAACGTTCCTTCGTGAGCAGAGCCACACCGATAGCTCCCATGATTCCCGGGTAAGGCGCCCGAATAACTTCTTTTCCTATATACTGCTCCATAGCCCGCAGTACCGCATCATTCTGAAAAGTGCCGCCCTGAACCACGATTTTATCGCCAAGGGAGTCCAGATTGGAAATACGGATAACTTTGGTAAATACATTTTCTATAATGGAACGGCAAAGTCCGGCCATAATATCCGCCGACAACTTTCCGTTACGCTGCTCTGTCACAATACTGCTGTTCATAAATACCGTACACCGGCTGCCAAGAGCTGCCGGATTTTTGGAAGAAAAGGCGGTTTCGGCAATTTCCTCCACCGGAATATGTAACGAAGCTGCGAAATTTTCAAGGAATGAACCGCAGCCCGAAGAGCAGGCCTCATTAACCACAATATTAGTAATAATACCGCTGTCCAGCCAAATCGCCTTCATATCCTGACCGCCGATATCCAGAATAAAAGTGGCATCATCCACATATTTCTCGGCGGCTCTTGCATGAGATACCGTCTCCACCACATGACACTCAGCGCCAAAGGCTTCGGCAAAAAGCAATTCGCCATAGCCTGTCGTTCCCACAGCGATGATATCCAGCCCCACTCCGGCTTCCCGGTAACTGTCCCGAAGTGAAATCAACGCCTTCTTTGCAACATCCAGAGGATTGCCCTCATTTGGTGCATAAAAGGAATCCAGAATATTCTCATCCTCATCCATCAAAACAAACTTTGTCGTTGTACTGCCCGAATCAATGCCCAGATAGGCATGAACGGTCTGACCCCGTTCCGGTTTTTCAAAATGATCTTCCGGCTGTTTGTGCCGGTTCAAAAAAGCTTCTTTTTCTTCCAATGATGTAAAAAACGGCTCGGCATGATTCATGGCCTGTCCTGCTTCCACAATACGATTTTCCTGCAAAAGCTTTAAGATTCGAGGCAGTGAAACCTCCCTGCTATCCTCTGCAAACATCGTATCCAGCGACAGGGCCGCCCCATAGGCAATCATGATTTCCGGATAATCCGGTATGATTGCCTCATCCGGTGCCAGATTTAAACGCTCTATAAATACCCGGATCAATGTCGGATTAAAAGTGAGGGGACCACCCTCAAAAACAACCGGTTTTTCAATATCCAGTCCCTGAGCCAAACCGCCAATGGTCTGTTTCGCAATGGCGTGAAAAGCAGACAGGGCCAAATCCTGTTTCGACACCCCCTGATTCAGCAAAGGCTGAATGTCCGTTTTCGCATAGACACCGCACCGCCCTGAAATATCATAAACACAGGTGCCCTGGGCCGCCAGGTCATTAAATTCTTCAATCGGGACCTTTAAAATCGATGCGACTTCATCAATAAATGCTCCTGTTCCTCCGGCACAGCTTCCATTCATACGCATATCAGCCACATTTAACGAATTGTCCGCCGCATCTCTGCTGAAAAATATCATCTTTGCATCCTGACCGCCAAGCTCTATGGCCGTGCGGATATTGTCATAACGCTCTCTAAGAGCAACAGAATTCGCCACAACCTCCTGGATATATGGCACATCCAGACTCTCAGCAATCAGTTTTGCTCCGGAACCGGTCAGGGCCAATCGAACCTGAGCTTCCGGAAAACGTTCAATTAATTGATCCACTGCGTGGTATACACTTTGAACCTGAGCGGCATTATGCCGCCGATAGTCGGAAAATACAATATCCCTGCTTTTTGCATCGACCGCAACGATTTTCGTTGTCGTCGAACCTACATCCACGCCAACAAGAAGCTGTGCTTTTAGTATTTTCTTATTTAACATCTTTCGTACTCATTTCCTTACTTATTTTAAAAAGACACGTACCAGTTTGTCCTTCCAGCCCTGATAAGGCTGATAGCGAAATGGTAAATCAATAAAGTTCTTCTTATCCACAATACTCTTATAATGGGTAAACGTATCAAAGCCCCTCTTGCCATGATAAGCCCCCATACCGCTCGTTCCGGTGCCGCCAAAGCCCATATGACTCGTCGCCAGATGAATAATCGTATCATTGACACAACCGCCGCCGAAACGCACCTGATTCATAAAATATTCCCGGTTATCCTGGTTTGTCGTAAATATATAAGTTGCCAGAGGTGTCGGATTTTCCCGAATCATTTCTACCGCCTCTTCCCGGCTCTTAAAAGTAAGAATCGGCAGAATCGGTCCAAAAATCTCTTCCCCCATCAACGGATCATCCAAAGATACATGATCCACCAATGTCGGCGCTATCCGGCTTTCTCCGTCATTTTCACCGCCAAAAATAATATCCGCTCCCTCAAGCAGACCATTTAAACGATTAAAATGTTTGTCATTGATAATCTTTCCATAATCCGGATTTTTCAGAGCATCCTTTCCGAATTGGCTTCGAATGGCCTTTTTTAAATATCTGATCAGCTCATCCTTTACATTTTCCTGAACAAGCAGATAGTCCGGAGCCACACAGGTCTGTCCCAAATTCAGGTATTTTCCAAAAACAATACGACGGGCCGCCAGCTTCAGATCCGCCGTATCATCCACGATACACGGACTCTTTCCTCCAAGCTCCAATGTCACCGGCGTCAAATACTTTGAAGCTTTCTCAAGGACAAACCGTCCTACCGTCTTTCCCCCGGTAAAGAAAATATAGTCAAATTTCTGTTCCAGCAAATCCTGATTGACTGCCCGGCCGCCCTCTACAACAGCCGCAAACTTTGTCGGAAAACAGCTCCGGATAAG
>CABRLU010000081.1 GCA_902471845.1 uncultured Lachnospiraceae bacterium
TTTATCCAAACGGATGCTGAAGGATTCATTTTAAACGGGTGTTAATGCATATTGCCAATACTTAAAAAATCTTTTATAATAAAATTTAAAAAAATAAAAAGAAACGAAAGAGGTTATCAGATGAAGGAATTATTATTAAAATATAAGGAAATCATCGCATATTTGTTTTTTGGAGGTTTGACGACAGTGGTCAATATTGTCGTCTATTTTGTCTGCACCAATGTGTTGGGCCTGAATTATCTGGTTGCCAATGCTATTTCATGGGTGGCCGCAGTGGCTTTTGCCTATGTGACAAATCGAACCTGGGTATTTGAAAGTAAGGTCAGAGGCTTTTCAGCCGTTCTGCGGGAAATCACAACCTTCGTTGGCTGCCGTCTGCTTTCTGGAGTGATGGACATGGCGATCATGTTTATCAGTGTGGATGTGATCGGCATCCCGGACAGCGTGGCCAAGTTTATTACGCAGGTTGTTGTCGTTGTTTTAAATTATATTTTCAGTAAGTTGATCATATTCCGGAAATAATTCACAATTGAATCACAATTGAATCACAATCCATTCACAAATGCCTGTTACAATGACATCATCAAATGAAACAGAACGGAGGAAACACTATGAGTGATTTTTATAATTACCATGAAGATGATCAGAGACGTCCGGAACAGTCAGCAAATGATTACAACTACTATCAGCAGACATCGGATGGAGCACGAAGAACGTATTCTCCTTACGATACACCGGAACCGAACAAATCTGAAAAGAAAAAGGGAAATTTTGGAGTGAAACTGGTGAAAGCTGTGTGTCTGGGACTGGCCTTTGGGCTGGTAGCCGGCGGTGTCTTCTGGGGTATCGGCGGTATCATGGGTGTGACGACCAGTAAAGGTGAGGCAGCGAACAGCGGCACGAATGTGAATATTGTAAAGACATCTTCGACAGATGTGAAAACCATCAGTGCAACGGATGTATCCGATATCGTTGAACAATGTATGCCGTCGATTGTTGCGGTCAATACACAGGTTGTGACGACCAGCAACTTTTTTGGTCAGACCTATTCCCAGGAAGGCAGCGGAGCCGGCTCGGGAATTATTATGAGCGAAGCTGACGGAACCCTTTATATTATGACAAATTATCATGTCATTCAGGATTCCACCAGTATTAATGTAACTTTTAATGATGGAAGCACGGCGGAAGCCCAGATTAAAGGCTATGATGAGACAGCGGATATCGCGGTCATTACTGTAGATTATAATTCATTAAGTGAAGACACTAAGTCGAATATTGCGGCGGCGGTCATGGGAGATTCGGATGCTCTTAAGATTGGCAACGGCGCTATCGCCATCGGCAACGCCCTTGGATATGGTCAGTCCGTAACGACTGGTTCCATCAGCGCTGTGGACAGAGAAGTTGAGATGACAGACGGTACGATGACGCTTGTACAGACCGATGCAGCCATCAATCCGGGAAACAGCGGCGGCGCTCTTTTGAATACAAAGGGTGAGGTCATCGGTGTGAATACGGTTAAATACTCCAATACGGATGTTGAAGGTATGGGATTTGCCATTCCGATCAATTCCGCACTGGAAACCGCACAGGGTATCATCGACGGGACAATCGTTACAAAGACGGATGAAAACACCGCATATCTTGGTATTTCCGGAGGCACTCTGAGTGAGGATGAAGCAGCGAAATACGGATATCCGGCAGGCATTTATGTCAGCATGGTTGCAAGCGGTTCTGCGGCAGAGCGGGCCGGACTTGTTCAGGGCGATATCATTACCGGATTTAATGGTGAGGCCATTTCCACCATGGAAGAATTGCAGGAAAAACTGGAAGCCTGCATGCCGGGAGACCAGGTGACATTGACGATTCAGCGTCAGACCGGACGCGGCTCTTTTACAGAGAGTGAGTTATCCACCATTCTCGGTTCAAAGGCGGATATGAAAAATTAATTTAAAGAAAATATAAAAGAAGTCTATCAGGGAAAGTGGATTGCCGTTCCGGCATGCGCTTTCCCTTCTGTGCTATGAACAACATGGTATGTCACGAGTAGGGAGGAACTGTATGAAAGATTATGAAGAAGAATTGAAAGATACAAAAGATGCCGCAGATGAAAATGAGCATAAAGATGATTATGAAGATGTGTGTTATCTTTGCCGCAGGCCGGAGAGTAAGGCGGGGAAATTGATCCATTTGCCAATGGAAGGCATTTGCATCTGTCCGGATTGTATGCAGCGGAGTTTTACGATGATGAGCAATTCCAATATTAATTATGATGATTTGATGCGGAACATGAATCTGCAGGATATGTTTCCGGGAAATCTGCAGGACGGCATTCCAAAAAGCCAGCGGTTAAAAAAGAAAAAAACGCAGGAGAAAAAGGAGCCGGCCATTGATTTGAAACAGATTTTGCCGCCGCACCAGATCAAGGCCCGGCTGGATGATTATGTGATCGGACAGGATTATGCGAAGAAGGTCATGTCTGTTGCGGTGTATAACCACTATAAACGGGTGGCGACCAATACGATGGATGAGATTGAAATTGAAAAGTCCAACATGCTGATGATCGGGCCGACAGGCTGCGGAAAAACCTACCTGGTGCGCACCCTGGCAAAACTTCTTGATGTACCGTTGGCCATCGCGGATGCCACATCGTTGACAGAGGCCGGTTACATCGGCGATGATATCGAAAGTGTTGTTTCTAAGCTTCTGGCAGCTGCGGGTAATGATGTGGAAAAGGCAGAGCGGGGCATTATTTTTATTGATGAGATTGATAAGATTGCCAAAAAGAAAAATACAACGAGTCGGGATGTGAGCGGAGAGTCGGTACAGCAGGGCCTTTTAAAGCTGCTGGAAGGCAGTGATGTTGAGGTGCCTGTGGGAGCCAGCAGTAAAAACGCCATGGTGCCTTTGACTACGGTAAATACCCGGAATATTCTATTTATCTGCGGCGGGGCTTTCCCGGATCTGGAAGGGATTATTAAAGCACGCTTAAATAAGACGAGCGGCATTGGGTTTGGAGCAGCTTTGAATGATGCTTACGATCAGGACCCGGATATCATGAGTCAGGTGACCATTGATGATCTGCGGGAATTCGGCATGATTCCAGAATTTATCGGACGTCTTCCGGTGATTTTCACATTAAAAGGACTGGATGAGGAAGCGCTGGTAAAGATTTTAAAGGAACCGAAAAATGCCATTATCAAACAGTATCAGAAATTATTGGCCCTGGATGAGGTGGATTTGCAGTTTGACGACGGGGCGCTTGAGGCTATAGCCAAACGGGCGATTGAGAAAAAGACAGGGGCCCGGGCACTGCGTTCCATTATTGAAGAACTTATGCTGGATATTATGTATCAGATACCGAAGGATGACAATATCGGCCGGGTGACGATCACAAAACCTTATGTAGAGCACACGGGCGGCCCGTTGATCGAGATGCGGGGTGTTTTCAGCCTGCCGAATAAAACACCGGCAGCAGGCATAGAATAGACTGACATGAATTCAGGAGTGATTTGATTGGCTTTGACTGAGGAGCAGCTACGCTGCCGCGATATCATTCTGTCTCAGGAATATGCGGATTTTATTGTTGAGTACGGCGGAAATATCGATGTCATGGTGAACACTTACAATCCATCCTGCTATGAGGTGATCAACAGCAGTTACGTGGTCATTCATAAACCACTTCCTGAGGATGGGCGATTGAATCCGGATGAGTATGGATATAATATGATTCCAGCCGTAATGGGGCTGATGGATACGACAAGTATGGAGGAGAGCGGTATATTGCCGGTGCATTACAGTCCGGCTTCCGGATACAGGGGCAATGGCGTGCTGGTCAGCATTATCGACACGGGAATTGATTATACCCATCCGGCTTTTCGGTTTTCGAACGGTTCCACACGGATGCTGTCCATTTGGGACCAGACGGTTCAGTCAGATAACGTACCGGAGCGCTTTCCCTACGGAACGCTGTATACAAGTGATGACATTAACCGGGCATTGCTTTCAGAAGAGCCTTTGGAATTGGTTCCTACCCGGGATGAAGAGGGACATGGGACTTTTATGGCCGGAATCATTGCCGGCAGTGAGGATACGGCGAACAGTTTTATCGGCGCGGCGCCGGAAGCTTCGATTATTGCAGTTAAATTAAAACCAGCCAAGGATTATCTGAGAGATTATTATGTTTTGAAGGAAGGTGCGGTTGCCTTTCAGGAGACAGATATCTTCATGGCGGTTCAGTTTTCCCTGAGCCAGGCAGTGAAATATCAGATGCCCCTGGTCATCTGCTTTGGAATAGGAAACAGCCTGGACAGCCACGAAGGAACATCAAGCCTGAGCCAGTATTTAAACTGGGTCAATAATCTGACCGGCGTCTGCATCACTGTTGCGGCGGGAAATGAATTGGGAAGGGCCCATCATTTTTCCGGCTTTGTTCCGGGCAAAGATGACAGTCAGAATGTGGAGCTTCGGGTGGGTGAAAATGAACGGGGATTCCAGATGGAAATATGGGGTTCTCTTGCCGATGTTTTTTCGGTGGAAATTATTTCACCGGAAGGAGAGCGCATTGCCAGAAGTCAGTCCCGGCTCGGAGTATCTCAGAGAGTCCGGCTTCTGTTTGAAAATACGGAAATATACATAGCAGATAAGTCGGTGGGCCTCACAAGCGGTCAGTTCCTTATGGTGCTGCAATTTCGAAATCCGACACCGGGAATATGGTCTCTGAGGGTATATGGCGACCGGATTTCCAACGGACGTTTTGACATATGGCTGCCGATGGAAAAGTTTATCCAGGAAGATACTTATTTTCTCAGTCCGGACCCGGAGATTACATTATCCTCTGTGGCAACGACCAATTCTCTGGTGGTGGCGGCCAATTATAATCATTATAACAACAGTCTTTATATTCATTCCAGCCGGGGCTATACGGCTTCCGGGTTTATTAAACCGGATATTGCGGCTCCGGGAGTGGATGTATTTGGACCCTTTCCAGGAGGCAGGTATGGTCAGATGACGGGGGCCAGTGTTTCTGCGGCTCATGCGGCCGGTGCGGCGGCACTGCTTTTAGAATGGGGACTGCTTCATGTGATCATTGTCAATATGGATGGCAATGATATCCGTCGTCTGCTCATTCAGGGGGCCGTTCAGAAGAGCGGTGAAACCTATCCGAACAGGGGTTGGGGATATGGTGCAATGAATTTGAAAAATACCTTTGAAACTTTGCGTGTTCTGAGGTAGAATAGAAGAAAACAAAGGAGGTACAAGGATGGCATTTATTGATGATTTAAAACAAGGTCTTAGTGATGTAACAAAAACTGTTTATGAAAAATCAGAGCAGTTTGTAGGTATTCAGAAATTACGGCTGAAAAAGAACTCTTTGAACAATGAGTTAAAGGCAACCTATATTGAAATCGGCAAGATGGTTTACGAAGAGAAAAAAGCGGGTGCGGAATTTTCTGGTCCGGTTGTCCAGTTGTGCCAAAAAGTTGATTTAGGTTTGGAAGCGATTCAGGAAGTGGAAGCACAGATTGAAGAAGCAAAAGCTAAAAATGAAGTGGAAGATGACGATTTTGATGTAGATGATATTTTTGAAGAAGTCGAAGAGGTTGCAGCTGAAGAAGCGGAAGAAGCCGTTGCGGAGGCTGAAGAGGCAGCGGCAGAGGTAGAAGAAGCTGTTGCAGAGGCTGAAGAGGCGGCGGCAGAAGTGGAAGAAGCTGTTGCAGAAGCTGTGGAGACAGCTGAAGAAGCTGAAAAAGAAGAAGTTTAAAAATGTTCATGTGAATTCAAGAACTGGCACGCATTTGCCAGTTTTCGGGTCAGGAAGTATGTGGAAAAGAGGAAAAACGGTGACAGTATTTGATGAACGGATTGAAGCACTGAGGAAAGTGATGCGGGCCGAACATATCGATTTTTATCTGATACCGACGGCGGACGATCATGCCTCCGAATATGTCAGTGATTACTATAAAGTGAGAAATTATTACGCAGGTTTTACCGGTTCTGCCGGAACTCTTTTGATTGGCATGGATATGGCGGGACTCTGGACCGACGGCCGGTATTTTATCCAGGCAGAAAATCAGTTAGCGGGGAGCCAGGTCCGACTGTTCCGTATGGGCAGTGCCGACGAACCTACGCTGTTTGAATATTTGAGAGAGAATCTGCCGACAGGCGGAACGCTGGCTTTTGACGGACAGGTCGTTGATCTGGCCCAGGGGCAGGTTTATGCGGATATGCTGGCCTCAAAGCAGGGACGGGTTTTATGGGATCATGATCTGGCAGGAAGCCTCTGGAGAGAACGGCCGTCCCGTTCGTCTGAACCGGTATACATATTGGATGAAAAATATACCGGAAAGAGCCGTCGACAGAAGCTTGAAGAACTTCGGCAATATATGAAAGAAAAGGGCGGAGATACGGTCCTTCTCGCTTCCCTGGAGGATATTGCATGGCTGATGAATCTCAGGGGAAATGATGTGCGGCATACGCCGGTCTTTTTAGCCTTTGCGAGAATCGATAAAGATAAGGTCAGTCTTTATACGGACAGCAGTGCATTTTCGGAAGAAATAACTGCAGCACTGGCAGAGGACGACATTGTATTAAAGCCTTACATGGATGTTTACGATGAGTTAAAAACCCTTTCCGGGGAAAATCTGATGTATGATCCGGTAAAGGTAAATTATGCTCTGAGCCAGTGTGTACCGGAGGGGATTCGGGTTCTTCCTTCGGATATCAATGAAATGATTCCGAAGTCGGTAAAAAATGAAACTGAGCTTGATAATCTGCGTCGGGTTCACATTAAAGACGGCGTGGCCGTCACTAAATTTATGTACTGGCTGAAAAAGAATGTGGGGAAAATGCCCATATCGGAAATCAGCGCTTCCGATTATCTGGAAAAACTTCGTTCGGACATCGATACGTATCTGGATTTGAGTTTTGATACGATTTCTGCTTATAAGGCCAATGCGGCGATGATGCATTACAGTGCGACGCCGGAGACCGATACGGTGCTGGAGCCGTCAGGCATGCTTCTCGTGGATTCCGGCGGTCAATATTATGAGGGGACGACAGATATTACCCGTACCTTTATTCTTGGACCGATTTCAGAGGAAGAAAAGAAGCATTTTACCCTGGTGGCCAAGTCTATGCTGAATCTGGCAAATGCCAAATTCCTCTACGGCTGTTCTGGATATAATCTGGATATTCTGGCCCGGGGACCACTCTGGAATCTGGGAATTGATTATCAATGTGGTACGGGTCATGGGGTTGGTTATCTGCTGAGTGTCCATGAAGGACCGAATGGCTTCCGGTGGAAACGGGTGCCGGAGCGGAAGGATTTCTCTATTCTCGAGGCAGGTATGGTGACGACGGATGAGCCGGGCGTTTATATCGAAGGAAGTCATGGTATCCGTACAGAAAACGAACTTATTTGTGTCAGAGATGAAAAAAACAGTTATGGCCAGTTTATGCGGTTTGAAATGCTGACCTGGGTGCCGATCGATCTGGACGGTATCGATATCCGGTGGCTGAATCCGGAGGATATCGATCAGTTGAATACCTATCATCAGATGGTTTATGAAAAAATCAGTCCTTATCTGGATACCGAAGAAAGAGAATGGCTCCTGTATTATACCCGGCCATTAGGGGAATAATAATAGAAATTTTCAAAAGGGAACCTGATAGACAAGCAGGTCTATTTATGGTATTATTTATGATGTAATATGAGCTTAAAAAATTTATAATAAAAACCAGGAGGGAAAAATCAATGAAATTTTTTATTGACACAGCGAAAGTCGATGATATTAAGAAAGCAAACGACATGGGTGTTATCTGTGGTGTAACAACAAACCCATCTTTAATTGCAAAGGAAGGCCGTGTCTTTGAAGAAGTCATTGCTGAAATCGCGTCTATCGTTGACGGACCGATCAGCGGTGAGGTTAAAGCAACAACAACAGATGCAGAAGGAATGATCGCAGAAGGACGTGCAATCGCTGCCATTCATCCAAACATGGTCGTTAAAATTCCTATGACAGCAGAAGGCTTAAAAGCTTGTAAAGTATTGTCTTCCGAAGGCATCAAAACAAACGTTACTTTGATTTTTACAGCAAACCAGGCATTACTGGCAGCAAGAGCGGGTGCAACTTACGTATCTCCGTTCCTTGGCAGACTGGATGACATTTCCACACCAGGCATTGATTTAATCCGTACAATCTCCGAAATTTTTGCTGTTGCCGGTATTGAAACAGAAATTATCGCAGCCAGCGTTCGTCATCCGATTCATGTCATTGACTGCGCACTTGCAGGCGCTGACATTGCTACAGTTCCGTACAGCGTTATTGAACAGATGATCAAACATCCGCTGACAGATCAGGGTATTGAAAAATTCCAGGCAGACTATAAGGCTGTATTTGGTGAATAATTATTTCATACGTAACGATACTGGAAGAATAGCGGGAATATCCCGCTATTCCTATGAAGAAAAGGCAGGTTAGATGATGAATACAATAGAACTTCAGAAGATGGCCAACGATATCCGCAAGGGTATTGTGACGGCTGTACACAGTGCGAAATCCGGACATCCAGGCGGCTCTTTATCTGCAGCAGATATTTTCACATATCTTTATTTTGAAGAGATGAATGTGGATCCAAAGGCGCCGGATAAAGCGGACAGAGACCGTTTTGTATTATCCAAAGGTCATGTGGCGCCGGCTTACTATTCCACATTAGCTCATAAAGGATTTTTCCCGGTAGAGGATTTGACTACACTTCGTAAAGTTGGTTCTTATCTTCAGGGTCATCCGGATAAAAAACATATCCCGGGTGTTGATATGTCCAGCGGTTCCCTGGGACAGGGCGTTTCCGCAGCTGTAGGAATGGCCTTATCCGCAAAATTGAGCGACGACGCTTACCGCGTGTATACACTTCTCGGCGACGGCGAGATTCAGGAAGGTCAGGTTTGGGAAGCAGCGATGTTTGCCGGTGCACGGAAGCTGGATAACCTTGTTGTTATCGTAGATAACAACGGACTTCAGATTGACGGAAATATTGAAGACGTATGTTCTCCGTATCCGATTGATAAAAAATTCGAAGCATTTAACTTCCATGTGATCAATATTGATGGTCATGACTTTGAACAGATTGCCGCTGCGTTTGCAGAAGCACGGGCGACCAAAGGAATGCCGACAGCCATTATCGCAAAAACCGTAAAGGGCAAAGGTGTTTCCTTTATGGAAAATCAGGCAAGCTGGCATGGTACCGCACCAAATGATGAACAGTACAAAGTTGCTATGGAAGATTTGGAGAAAGTAGGTGAAGCACTGTGTCAGAAGTAAAGAAGATTGCTACAAGAGAGAGCTATGGCAATGCGCTGACAGAACTTGGCGCAAAATATGAAAATCTGGTTGTTCTGGACGCAGACCTTGCTGCGGCTACGAAAACAGGTGTATTTAAAAAAGCATATCCGGAACGACATATCGACTGTGGTATTGCTGAAAGTAATATGATGGGCATTGCAGCGGGACTGGCAGCTACAGGTAAGGTTCCTTTTGCAAGCACATTTGCCATGTTTGCAGCGGGACGTGCCTTTGAACAGATTCGTAACTCGATCGGTTATCCGAAGCTGAATGTAAAAATCGGCGCTACCCATGCGGGTATTTCCGTTGGTGAAGATGGCGCAACCCATCAGTGTAATGAAGATATCGCTTTGATGCGGACGATTCCGGGTATGGTCGTTATCAATCCGGCCGATGATGTGGAAGCAAGAGCCGCTGTCTATGCTGCCTATGAACATGAAGGCCCGGTATACATGCGTTTCGGACGTTTAGCTGTTCCGGTGATTAATGATCAACCGGATTATAAATTTGAAATCGGCAAAGGTATTACCTTAAAAGAAGGTAAAGACATGACGATCATCGCCACCGGACTTTGTGTTTCCGAATCTCTGGAAGCAGCTAAAATGCTGGCGGCCGATGGCATCGATGCCAGAGTGATCAACATCCATACGATCAAACCATTAGATGAGACATTGGTTGTCAAAGCAGCCAAAGAAACCGGACGTATTTTTACGGTAGAAGAACATTCAATCATCGGTGGTCTCGGAAGTGCGGTATGCGATACATTAGCAGCTCAGGCACCGACAAAAGTCACAAAGATCGGTGTGGAAGATACCTACGGCGAATCCGGCCCGGCTGTGGAATTGATTCACAAATACGGTCTGGATGCGGAAGGCATTTATAAAAAAATCAAAGCATCTTTATAAAAGATAACAGTACAGCCTGCGGATAAAAAACATTTGTTCGCAGGCTCTGTTTTTATTGTAGGATGCTTGTGTTTTGTATAAAAATCC
>CABRLU010000082.1 GCA_902471845.1 uncultured Lachnospiraceae bacterium
AGTCATCAGATGAACTATATTGAAGAGTTTTGCGACCATATCGCTATTTTGAATAATGGAGAGATTGTTTTACAGGGAAATCTAAATGAAATAAAAAGAAGTCATGCACGGAACAGCCTGGTGGTGCGCTCGGATAAAAATGCGGCAATTAAAAAGTATTTTGCAGACTGCTGTGTGGAAAATGACAGGGAAGAACTTATTATACGATTAAAAGTTCCGGAAGAAAAGCGGACGGTGATGCGTCAGCTTATTGAAAATTATGATGTTGACGAAATTCGGGTATATGAACCTTCTTTGAGTGACATTTTTGTCGAGTATGCAGGTAAATAGGGAAGAAAGGATAGAATTATGAAACAGTTTTTGATTATACTGAAATTTGAACTGCAGCATTATTTTAAAAATAAGATTTTTGCAGGTATTACCATTTTTCTCGTATTAGCGATTGGCATTGTCATGTTTTTCCCGCGGGTGTCCGGCCTTTTTAAACATGAGTCTGAATCTGCGGAACCGGGAGAACGTGCCGTGATGCTTGTGTCTGCAGAAGATTCGGAGGAAATACAAACCATAGGTCCGGCTTTTGAAGCCGCCTTTGAAGATTACGATGTTAAAGCAACAACCGAAGATGCAGAGGCGATTAAGCAGCAGATATTGTCCGGTGAGGCCGAGTGCGCCTTTATCATTACCGGAGATGTATCTTATACCTACTATGTGAATAACCTTTCAATGTACGATGTCAATACATCCATCGCCGATGAAATTCTTCAGAATGTTTATCGTATGAACGCAATGATTGACGGAGGAATCCCATCTCAGAAGGCCGTAAATATTTTATCTGTACAGATTGAACACGAGGTTGAAAACCTTGGAAAAGACCAGATGCAGAATTTCTTTTACACGTATATTATGATTTTTGCATTATATATGGTTATTTTGCTTTATGGTCAGATGGTGGCGACCAACGTAGCGGCAGAAAAGAGTTCCAGAGCGATGGAAGTGCTCATTACCAGTGTGAAACCTTCAAGCATGATGTTTGGAAAGGTCATTGGTTCGGGGCTGGCAGGTCTGACCCAGTTGGTTCTGGTTTTCGGCGCTTCCGCACTGTTCTATAATATGAATGCAGCGTATTGGGGCGATAATTATATGATAAAGTCGATATTTAATGTGCCCCTCCATCTTTTAGGCTATATGTTGATTTTCTTTGTCCTGGGATTTTTTATCTATGCCTTTTTGTATGGAGCTATCGGTTCAACAGCGTCCAAAGTCGAAGATATCAATACATCGGTCATGCCGCTGACATTTTTATTTATTGCCGCCTTTGTCGTTGTGGTTATCTCCATGTCCAGCGGAACTGTGGAAAATGCAGCAATGAAGGTTTGTTCATTTATCCCATTTACATCACCGATTGCTATGTTTACCCGGATAGCCATGAGTACGGTGCCTGTTTATGAAATCATCATCTCAATCGTTATTTTAATTGTTTCCGTTTTTGGAATTGGTGTCCTTTCAGCAAAAATTTACCGGGTTGGTGTACTGATTTACGGCTCGGCGCCGAAAATCAGTACGATTTTGAAAGCAATGAAAAATGCTTAAAATCAAACAAAAACGTTGAATTTTGGACGGAATATGATAGAATAAAGGTTAGTTCGAAATAGAGATACAGAGAGGATGTTTAAATTATGGCAACACCTTATAATCATAAGGAGATTGAGAAAAAATGGCGTCAGAACTGGGAAAAGAATCCGGTAAACGTCAATGATGGCAAGAAACAGAAATATTACTGTCTGGACATGTTCCCATATCCATCAGGAAATGGTCTGCATGTCGGACATTGGAGAGGCTATGTTATTTCTGATGTATGGAGCCGTTATAAAATGCTTCAGGGATACTATCTGATTCATCCGATGGGATGGGATGCATTTGGCCTTCCGGCTGAAAACTATGCCATCAAGATGGGTGTTCATCCGGCAAAATCCACCGCAGAGAATGTGGCGAATATTAAACGCCAGATTAATGAAATCGCCGCTATCTATGACTGGGATATGGAAGTAAATACAACCGACCCGAATTTCTATAAATGGACTCAGTGGATTTTTGTAAAGATGTTCAAAGAAGGTCTGGCTTATGAAAAAGAGATGCCGATTAACTGGTGTCCTTCCTGTAAGACAGGTCTGGCAAATGAGGAAGTTGTCAATGGTAACTGTGAGCGCTGCGGTTCCCCTGTAACAAAGAAAAACTTAAAACAGTGGATGCTTCGGATTACAAAATATGCGGACCGTCTGCTGGAAGATTTGAATAAACTGGATTGGCCGGAAAAGGTTAAAAAGATGCAGACCGACTGGATTGGAAAATCCTATGGCGCGGAAGTAGATTTCCCGGTTGACGGAAGAGAGGAAAAGATTACAGTTTATACAACCCGACCGGATACGCTTTACGGTGCGACATTTATGGTACTGGCGCCGGAGCATGCTCTGGCCGCATCTCTGGCCGCACCGGAGAATAAAGAAGCTGTGGATAAGTATATTTATGAAGCTTCCATGAAATCCAACGTGGACCGTCTCCAGGATAAGGAAAAGACCGGCGTATTTACGGGAAGCTATGCGATTAATCCGTTAAATGGCGCTAAAACCCCAATCTGGATTTCCGACTATGTATTGGCGGATTATGGTACGGGCGCTATCATGTGCGTACCTGCCCATGATGACCGTGACTTTGAATTTGCTACAAAATTCAATATTCCGATTATTCAGGTTATTGCCAAAGACGGCAAAGAAATTGAAAATATGACCGAAGCTTATACCGAAGCCGCAGGAACGATGATTAATTCCGGCGAGTGGAACGGTATGGAGTCGGCGGTTCTGAAAAAAGAAGCTCCGATGATTATCGAAGAAAAAGGTTTCGGACGCAAGACTGTTAATTATAAATTGCGTGACTGGGTATTCAGCCGTCAGCGTTACTGGGGTGAACCGATTCCGATTGTTCATTGTCCGAAGTGCGGCTGCGTTCCTGTACCGGAAGAAGAACTTCCATTATTACTTCCGGAAGTTGAATCCTATCAGCCGACAGGTACCGGCGAGTCTCCATTGGCAGCCATTGACTCCTGGGTAAATACAACTTGTCCGAACTGCGGCGCTCCGGCAAAGAGAGAGACGAACACGATGCCTCAGTGGGCCGGTTCTTCCTGGTATTTCCTTCGTTATGTGGATTCACATAATAATGAAGAACTTGTGTCCAGAGAAAAAGCAGATAAATATCTGCCGGTAGATATGTATATCGGTGGTGTAGAACATGCGGTACTGCATTTGCTCTACTCACGTTTCTATACAAAATTCCTCTATGATATTGGCGTGATTGACTTTGACGAGCCGTTCCATAAACTGTTCAACCAGGGTATGATTACTGGTAAAAACGGTATCAAGATGAGCAAATCCAAAGGCAACGTTATTTCACCGGATGATTTGGTACGCGACTACGGCTGTGATTCTCTGAGAATGTATGAGCTGTTTGTAGGTCCGCCGGAACTGGATTCCGAATGGGACGACCGGGGTATCGACGGTGTATATCGTTTCCTCAATCGTTTCTGGAACATGGTTCTTCAGAACAAGGATAAGAATGTTAAAGAGACAAAAGAACTTGTGAAACTCCGCCATAAGATGGTTTATGATATCACAAGCCGTCTTGAATCCTTTAGTTTAAATACGGTTATTTCCGGTTTTATGGAATACAACAATAAGTTAATGGAAATGACCAAAAAAGGCGGCGTAGATAAGGAGACACTGGAAACAGCCGTTATCCTGATGGCTCCATTTGCTCCGCATATAGCTGAGGAACTGTGGCAGCGGTTAGGTCATGAGACATCTGTATTTAAGAATACATGGCCGTCTGCTGATGAAGAAGCTATGAAAGATGATGAGGTGGAAATTCCGGTTCAGATTAACGGAAAAACAAAAGCCGTCATCAACATTTCGGCTGATGAAGCAAAAGATGCGGTCATTGCCAAAGCCAAAGAAGTTCTTGGCGGCCGCCTGAATGGCAGCATTGTGAAAGAAATTTATGTGCCGGGCAAGATTGTAAATATTGTTCAGAAATAATAATGAAAAATGGCGCAGGTAGTGTAGACATTATCTGCGTCATTTTTTATTGAGAGCAACAGCAGGTTGCTTGCTAAAGTTGAAGTATAAGGTCATAATGGCAGTATATTATATGAGGAGGAATAGATATGGAGATGCAAAAGATGCTTAAAAAGTTGCGTGAAAATAATAATCTCACACAGGAACAAATGGCAGAGCGTTTGATGGTTACCAGACAGGCCGTTAGTCGTTGGGAAAATGGAGAGACACAGCCAAATACTGACACATTAAAATTGCTGTCGAGTGAATTTAATGTGTCAATTAATACGCTTCTTGGTTCTCCAAGGCAGCTTATTTGCCAATGCTGCGGGATGCCTTTAAACGAAGACAGCATAATCGGTCGGGAGAAGGATGGCAGTTATAATGAGGATTATTGTAAATGGTGTTATGCAGAGGGTGAATTTGCATATAAATCAAAAGAAGGCTTACTCGATTATCTTGTTAGTCATATGCCTAATCCTGAAAAATTGAAAGATGAAGAGCGGCGCAGTCAATTTGACGCCTATCTTTCACAATTGAAACATTGGAAATGATGTCCTTGAGATAGCTGTCATTTTGCGTGATTTTTGATATAATAGAAGCAGTAAATAAGATTCGGAATCAAAGTTTTAGTAAGGAATGAAATTTATGCATCTGAAAAATATATTAATCGTTGTAAAAGACATTGAAAAATCAAAAAGATTTTATAAAGAATTATTTGGACTGGAAATAGTGGCTGATTTTGGAGAGAATGTTGTACTCACCGAAGGACTTGTTCTTCAGGAAAAGAATCTGTGGGAGACATTTATTGGAAAAGAGGCGATTGAAGGCGGCAATGATGCGGAGCTTTATTTTGAAGAAAATGATATTGAGACATTTTTAAAAAAGCTGGACAGCAGTTCATTTGAAATCGAATATCTGAACCGGTGTAAGGAACATGACTGGGGACAGAGAGTTATACACATATATGACCCGGATAGGCATGTAATTGAAATCGGCGAAAAAGGGGCATGGAATGAATACGGGGATAAAAGACAGGGTTTTACAGAAAATAAGAGCGTTGGCAGAACAATATAAAATTCAAAAGGTTATTTTATTTGGTTCGAGGGCCCGTGGTGATTATCATAAAACAAGCTTTGTATGAAATCTGTTTCGAACAATCCTGGAAGGCTATTAAGGAAATATTGCTTTAGATATAGTGAGAAAGACAAAGGCGCATTATTATACTATGTTTTGTGAGTTGAAAAAGGAAGTAGATGAGAACTGGCGGTGAATAGATGACAGAAAAGGAAAAAATGCTGGCGGGTATGATTTACGACGCCAATTATGATAAAAATTTGATGCGGGAACGGCTCAGATGTAAGGATTTGTGTTATGAATTTAATCAATTGCGTCCTTCCCAAATCGAAGCGCAGGAAGAGCTGATTCGAAAAATCTTAGGAAAAACAAAAAAATCTTTCTATATATTGTCACCTTTTTGGTGTGATTATGGATATAATATTGAAATCGGCGAAAACTTTTTTATGAATCATGGCTGTGTCATTTTGGATGCTGCAAAAGTTATCTTTGGGGATAATGTTTTCGTTGCTCCGGAATGTGGCTTTTACACGGCGGGACATCCGATGGATGCAGAGCAGAGGAATAAAGGATTAGAATATGCACGGCCAATTATCATCGGGGACAATGTATGGATTGGCGGCGGCGTCCAGGTGATGCCGGGAGTGACGATTGGAAATAATACGGTCATTGCCGGAGGAAGTGTTGTGACGAAGGATATTCCGGCGTATGTATTGGCCGGGGGTCATCCGTGCCGGGTCATCCGGCCGCTGGCTCAGAAATTTTCCGAGGGTGATTTGGAGCAGGTGATGGCAATCTGGCTTCAGGCCAATATGCAGGCGCATGAATTTATTTCAGCAGATTATTGGAAATCCAATGCGAAGGCCGTTCGCCGGATGATATCGGCATCAGAGGTTTATGTCTGTAAAGAAAATCAGCAGGTGACCGGCTTTGTCGGTCTGGCGGATGATTATATTGCAGGAATATTTGTGGATGAAAAAAAGCAATGTCATGGACTTGGGAAAGTGCTGCTGGATTATGCAAAGCAGATAAAAAAACGCCTGACTCTGCATGTTTACCAAAAGAATGAAAGGGCGCTGCGTTTTTATCTGCGGGAGGGTTTTCAGATTGAACATGAGCAAACAGATGAAAATACCGGAGAGACGGAATTATTAATGGTATGGGAAATGAATGGAGAAAAATGATGAATCCGAATATTTACGAATATGATGAAAACTGCCAGACCGGACGGCGTCTGGCAGTTTTCGTTTTTGCGGGACCAAAGCTCCGCTTTTTTATTCTTTACGAAGTATTTCTTTTGGCGGTTCGATTTCATAAGCCAGAGTATGTTCTGTTAACTCCGACAGGATTTTTAGTTTTTTATTGATAAGAAGGCGCATACAGTTCGGCACATGTTCGCCGTGAGCCCGGTGAATCGCCACACATTCTTTACAGTTGCCATGATAGCGGCAGGCCTTTTTACATGGACAGTGGTCCTTGTCAGCGTATTCGAGTCGAAATCTGGAAGAAAATTCTTCCTGAATCTTTAAGCCTTCCGTACGGTTGCCGGCGTGAAATGCTTTCATGGCCTGCTTTTCAATCGGATTGTCGTCGATAGTCATTGAGATTCCTCCTTTGCTTTGGATAAATAGAATTATATGACATAAAATCCTTGAATAATAGTCGATTTCAACCTATAATTTATAAATAAATAACCAAAGATGAGGAAGGAGGCGACCGGATGCCTGTCGAAAGAGAAAACGTGCCGATTTATTCCCATAATCCCTATGATGCCACCGGGTTCCCATTGCTTGTTCTGGATGTGGAGCGGCAGGTCTGCAAGCCTTATAATGAGGGGTTTCGGGTATTTCACTGGCATGACGAGGTTCAGTTTGTTTACATTTTAAAAGGGAGCGTCCATTTTCAAATTTACGATGAAGAAACCGATTTAGAAGCCGGAGATTGTATGTTCATTAATCGGGCGGCGCTTCACCGGATTATGGGAAAGGAAGACAGCCATTATCATAGTTACATTGTCCCTGTGAAGATGCTTTCTTTTTATTCGGGAAGTATTATGGAAGAGAGGGACGTTGAAGCCATTGTCCATCGTCCTTCATTGACCCATTTTGCAATACGAAACGGAGAAAATGGCTGTCAGGAGATATTGGAAGCGGTTCAAAAAATGGATAAGCTCTATTTCCAAAAAGAAATAGTCCGATGCATGGAATACCAGATATCGATACAATTGGCCAAAGTGTGGTTGGAATTGATACTGCATTTGCCGGAAACATCAGAAAATATACCCACCCAAAATCATGAACGCATACGAACACTTATTTCCTTTATTCATCAAAATTATGACAGGGATATTTCTTTAAAAGATATTGCAGGTGCGGCCAGCGTCAGCCAAACGGAATGTCAGCGATGTTTTCGGATGTATGTACAGTGCGCGCCGTATCAATATTTGCTTCGGTATCGTCTGGACAGAAGTGCTGCGATGCTGGCCGGTTCTGAGGATACGGTGACAGAAATTGCCATGAAGGTTGGATTTCATTCGGTCAGCGCCTACATCCGGTATTTTAAAAAATTTTATGGAACAACACCAATAAAATACCGGAAGAGAAAGAAAAGTGAATAAAAGCCGATGTATTTTTTGAAATGTTGAGCATTTTAATTTAAAACAAATATTGAAAATAATTTTCACTATGTTATAATGAGGATAGATAGTGAATGATTATAATAAAAGGGGGAGTTACATATGCGTATTTACAAAGCAAAAGATTATCAGGACATGAGCCGGAAAGCAGCGAATATTATTTCTGCACAGGTCATCATGAAACCAAACTGTGTTCTGGGACTGGCTACAGGTTCCACGCCAATCGGTGTTTACAAACAGCTGATTGAGTGGTATCGTAAGGGAGATTTGGATTTCTCTGAGGTGAAATCGGTAAACCTTGATGAATATAAGGGACTTCCAAAAGACCATGACCAGAGTTATTACTACTTTATGTACACAAATTTCTTTAAAGACATCAATATTGATATGGCGAACACAAATATTCCAAACGGTATGGAGATGGACAGTGAGAAGGAATGCGAACGTTATAATCATGTGATTGAGAAAGTCGGCGGTATTGATATGCAGCTTTTAGGTCTTGGACATAATGGACATATCGGATTCAATGAGCCGGGTGAAGTTTTTGAGAAAATGACCCACTGTGTGGATTTGACAGAGAGTACGATTGAAGCAAATAAGCGTTTCTTTGCTTCTGCCGATGATGTGCCGCGTCAGGCTTATACAATGGGTATTAAGACGATTATGCAGGCTAAAAAGATTCTTCTTGTTGTCAGCGGAGAGGATAAGGCGCAGATTTTGAGAGATTCTTTATATGGCGCCGTAACGTCCAATGTACCGGCTTCCATCCTGCAGATGCATAATGACGTGACCGTTGTGGCTGATGAAGCAGCGTTGAGTTTGATTAAATAAAAGGAGTGTGGCGATTGTGACAAAGCAGGAAATTTTAGATGCGATTCATGGTAAAATGATTATTTCTTGTCAGGCAATTCCGGGAGAACCATTATACCTGGAAGATGATTCCGTTATGTATCTGATGGCACGGGCGGCTAAAAGAGCAGGCACACCGGCGATTCGTACAAGCAGTATCCGGGATGTTGCAGCTATTAAAAAGGAAACCGGTCTTCCTGTCATTGGTCTGGTAAAGATTAATTATCCGGGATATGACAGCTATATCACACCGACAATGAAAGAAGTGGATGATTTGGTGGCTGTTGGTTCGGATGTGGTTGCTCTGGACTGCACACTCCGTAAACGCGGCGACGGTACGACGATTAATGAGTTTATCGCTCAGATTCGTGAAAAATATCCGGATATTATTTTGATGGCGGACATTTCCAATTATGAAGAAGGTATCAACGCATGGAAATGTGGTGTAGATATTGTTGGTACAACCATGAGCGGTTATACAGACTATACATCCAAGAGGGATGAGCCGGATTATGAACTGATGACCCGTCTGGCTGCCGATATGGATATTCCGGTGATTGGAGAAGGAAAAATCCACTATCCGGCTCAGGCTGTAAAAGCCCTTCAGACAGGGGTATGGTCCATCGTTGTCGGCGGAGCGATTACTCGTCCGCTGGAAATTGCTCAGCGGTTTATGAAAGCGATTGATGAGGGCGTGGAATAATGAGAATAGCAGCACTGGATATTGGAGGTACATCGATTAAATCGGGTATCTGGGATGGATGCCAGGCCAGCGAATTAAAAGAATGGGATACGAATGCGAGCCGGGGCGGCGAATACCTGATGGAACGTGCAAAAGAAATTTTACATACTTATGGGACTTTTGACGCCATTGGTATCAGTACGGCCGGGCAGGTGGATTCTGAAAATGGAAAGATTCATTATGCCAACGACAATATTCCGAATTATACAGGGATGGAAATCCGGGCTATTTTAGAAAAGGAATTCGGCGTTCCTGTGGCCGTGGAAAATGATGTCAATGCGGCGGCGCTCGGAGAACTCTGTTTTGGAGCGGCAAAGGGGAGCAAAAATTTTCTCTGTCTTACCTATGGTACCGGCGTTGGCGGAGCCATCGTGCTGAATGGCAGCATTTATACAGGCGATACATTTTCAGGCGCCAGCTTTGGCGGCATTGTCGTCCATCCGGAGGCAATCATAAAAGATGTGGAGTTCAGCGGATGTTACGAGAAATATGCGTCTACCACAGCTCTTGTCAAGCGGGTGATGGCGGTGGATAGTTCTCTGGATAACGGTCGAAAGATTTTCGAGGCTTTTGAACGTCCGGAAATACGGGCGGAGATTGATGGCTGGATTGATGAAATTGTCTATGGACTGATTACGCTGATTCACATATTTAATCCTTCAGATATCCTGCTGGGCGGTGGGATTCTCGCTCAGAAATATATTATTGAAGAAGTAGCTCGGCGGGTAGACGAGGGAATTTCCGAAGGATTTCGGGGAACGCGTTTGAGACAGACGGGACTTGGCAATCAGGCAGGGCTTTTGGGAGCAGCCTGGCTGGCCAGCGGACTTTTAGAAAAGTAAAAATCTTTATAAATAAAAACAG
>CABRLU010000083.1 GCA_902471845.1 uncultured Lachnospiraceae bacterium
AGCTGGTCGGCAGCTGCAAGGCCGGATGGTCCGGAACCGATCACCGCAATCCGTTTTCCGGTACGGACCTTCGGAGGTTCCGGCTGAATCAGGCCATTCTCATAGCCATATTCAATAATACCGTGTTCATTTTCCTTAACAGAAACAGGAAGTCCGTTAATATTACAGGTACAGGCGGCTTCACAAAGGGCCGGACACACTCTCGATGTAAATTCCGGGAAATTATTCGTCTTTTTCAGACGTTTGAGGGCCCGTTCCCAGTTTCCTCTATAAATTAAGTCATTCCACTCCGGAATCAGATTGTTCAGAGGACAGCCGGAGGCCATGCCTCCGATCATCTGTCCGTACTGACAGAATGGTACGCCGCAGTCCATACAGCGCGCCCCCTGTGTCTGCTGGCATTCTTTGCTCAGAGGAATATGGAATTCATCAAAATTTTTAATCCGTTCTTCAGGGGCAATGGTCGTACTGTTCTGTCTTTCATAGTCCATAAATCCTGTTGGTTTTCCCATGACGTTTTACCTCCTATCCTCTCTTATTGGCATAAAATGCTTCAATCTGTGCCTGGTCAACGCTTAAACCTTTTTCTTCCATATGAGCGATTGCTGTCTGCATCTTACTATAGTCATGCGGAAGAACTTTTTTAAATTTCGGCAGATAATCTACAAAATTATCCAGAACCTTTTTGCCCATCTCCGAACCCGTCGCTTCCACATGTTCTGTAATCATCTCTTTTAATTCCTGAACATCATATTTGGAAGTCACAGCCTCCAGAGAAACAAGCTCTTTATTCACTCTTGTATAGAAGTCGCTCTTTTCATCCAGTACATACGCAATACCGCCGCTCATGCCGGCTGCAAAGTTTTTACCTGTACCGCCGAGAATAACGACCCGTCCGCCGGTCATGTATTCACATCCATGGTCGCCGACGCCCTCAACAACTGCCAGAGCACCCGAATTACGAACGCAGAAACGTTCTCCGGCTACGCCGTTAATAAAGGCTTTACCGCTGGTAGCTCCATAGAGAGCCACATTGCCGACGATGATATTTTCGTGTGGTTTGAATTTGACATTTTTCGGCGGAGCCAATGTCAGTTTGCCGCCGGACAGCCCTTTGCCGAAATAGTCGTTGCTGTCGCCGATCAGATTCAATGTCAGTCCCTTTGGAATAAAGGCGCCGAAGCTCTGACCGCCGCTGCCATTACATTTTACAACAAATGTATCATCTTCCAGCGTATCCTGATACCGTTTGGTAATCTCCGAACCGAAAATCGTTCCAAGAGAACGGTCCGTATTCTTTACATTAATTTCAATTTTCTTTTTCTTCTTATTATGAAGGGCCGATTTAAATTCTTTCATCAGCACCTGCATATCCAATGTCTTTTCCAGCTCAAAATCATAAACCTGAGCCGGATCAAATTTCATGCCTTTGTCCGTATCCAGATATGGATTATTGATAATGGCTGACAGGTCAATCTTATCTGCCCATTTTCCTGCCGCATGTTCTTTTACTTTCAGCAGATCACTCCGGCCAACCAGTTCATCTACCGTACGCACACCCAGTTTCGCCATATACTCCCGAAGTTCCTGAGCCACAAAGTGCATAAAGTTGATGACATATTCCGGTTTTCCTTTGAAACGCTTCCGAAGCTCCGGATTCTGTGTGGCTACGCCCACCGGACATGTGTCCAGATTACATACACGCATCATGACACAGCCCATAGTTACCAACGGCGCTGTGGCAAAGCCGAATTCCTCCGCACCAAGCATGGCAGCAATGGCTACATCACGGCCAGTCATCAATTTTCCGTCGGTTTCCAGACGCACTTTGGAGCGCAGATCATTCATGATCAGTGTCTGATGGGTTTCTGCCAGTCCAAGCTCCCACGGAAGGCCTGCATTGTGGATGGACGTTCTCGGAGCAGCCCCCGTACCACCGTCATAACCGGAAATCAAAATAACCTGAGCACCGGCTTTAGCTACACCGGCAGCAACCGTACCCACACCGGCTTCGGATACAAGTTTGACAGAAATCCGCGCATCCCGGTTGGCATTTTTAAGGTCGTAGATCAACTGGGCCAAATCCTCGATGGAATAAATATCGTGGTGCGGCGGAGGCGAAATCAGTGAAACACCCGGTGTGGAATGTCTTGTTTTCGCAACCCAAGGATATACTTTACCGCCCGGCAGATGACCGCCTTCACCCGGTTTTGCCCCCTGAGCCATCTTAATCTGAATCTCATTCGCACTTACAAGGTAACGGCTCGTTACACCAAAACGGCCGGAAGCAACCTGCTTAATGGCGGAACATTTATTTAATCCATCCTTACCGATCGTCAGACGTTCCAGACTCTCACCACCCTCGCCACTGTTGGATTTTCCGTGAATCTTATTCATGGCAATGGCCAGAGTCTCATGAGCTTCCTGAGAAATGGAACCATAGGACATGGCTCCCGTCTTAAACCGCTGAACGATGGAATCAACACTTTCTACTTCTTCAATCGGCACACCGTTTTCCGGATAATTGAAGTCCATCAGTCCGCGCAGATTCATCGTGCGGGACTCATCATTGATGGCTGCACTATACTCTTTAAAAAGATTATAATCGCCGCGGCGGGTCGATTCCTGAAGAAGATGAATAGTATTCGGATCATAAAGATGTTCTTCCTTACCGCTGCGGAATTTATGGCTGCCTGAGCTGTCCAGAGACAGATCGATTTCCAAATCCAGTGGATCAAAGGCTTTAGAATGAAGGAAATTCACTTCTTTTGCAATATCCTCCAGACCAATACCACCGATACGGCTGACTGTGTTCGTAAAGTATTTATCGATAACATCTTTATCAATACCAATGGCCTCAAAAATCTGGGAACCCTGATAGGACTGAATCGTCGATACACCCATCTTGGAAGCAATTTTTACAATGCCGTGAAGCACTGCGTCATTGTAATCATCAACGGCTGCATAGTAATCCTTATCCAGCATATTGGAATCAATCAGCTCTTTAATCGACTCCTGAGCCAGATATGGGTTGATGGCCGAAGCGCCGTAACCAAGCAGTGTTGCAAAATGATGCACCTCTCTCGGTTCCGCACTTTCAAGAATCATAGCCAAAGCGGTCCGTTTCTTTGTCCGCACAAGGTAATGTTCCAGTGCAGAAACAGCCAGAAGCGACGGAATAGCCACATGGTTTTCATCCACACCTCTGTCAGAGAGAATCAGCATATTCACGCCGTCCCGGTAAGCCCGGTCGGCTTCCACAAACATGTGGTCAATGGCTTTCTCAAGAGATGTATTTTTATAGTAAATAATCGGAATGGTCTGCACTTTAAAGCCCGGAACATTCATATTTTTAATTTTCAGTAAGTCTGTGTTTGTCAAAATCGGATTTTTAATTTTAACAACTTTACAGTTTTCTTCTTTTTCTTCAAGAAGATTACCTTCCGGCCCGATATAGACCGATGTGGAGGTAACAACTTCTTCACGGATAGCATCGATCGGCGGATTTGTTACCTGGGCAAAACGCTGTTTAAAATATTTGAACAACGGCTGATGCTTTTCTGATAATACAGGCAGAGGACTGTCAATACCCATGGCTGCAATCGGTTCGCTACCGGTCTGAGCCATCGGCAAAATGGAAGTTTTTAATTCTTCGTAAGTATAACCAAAAGCTTTCTGGAGACGAGTCCGCTCTTCTTTTGTATAGCTTTCCACCCGCTTGTTCGGGATTTTCAGTTTTTCCAACTCTACAAGGTTTTTATCGACCCATTCACCATAAGGCTTACGGGAAGCATAATACTCTTTTAACTCATCATCATCGATCAGTCTTCCCTGAACCGTATCCACAAGAAGCATTTTGCCCGGATGAAGACGTTCTTTTAAGACAACCTTTTCCGGCGGAATTTCCAGTGCGCCGACTTCGGAAGAAAGAATCAAGGTATCATCATCCGTCACATAATACCGGGAAGGACGGAGACCGTTTCGGTCGAGAATCGCGCCGAGCAGATCACCGTCGGAGAATACGATGGATGCCGGGCCATCCCAAGGTTCCATCATGGTCGCATAATACTGATAGAAATCCTTTTTGGCCTGGCTCATGTTCCGGTTGTTGATCCAAGGTTCCGGAATAAGGACCATAACCGCCAGCGGCAGATCCAGACCATTCATGACAAGAAATTCCAACGTATTATCAAGCATGGCCGAATCAGAACCTGAGCTGTTGATGACCGGAAGAACCTTGCCCATATCTTCTGAACGCATGATCTGAGAGCACATGGTCTCTTCTCTGGCCAGCATACGGTCGGCATTTCCCTGAATGGTATTAATCTCACCGTTATGAACAATAAAACGATTTGGATGGGCACGCATCCAGCTCGGTGTCGTATTCGTACTGAAACGGGAATGTACCGTTGCAATAGCAGATTCATAATCTGCATCCTGTAAATCTGCAAAGAACTGGCGAAGCTGGCCTACAAGGAACATACCTTTGTAAACGATGGTACGGCTGGACATGGAAACCACATAGGTATTTTCATTGGACTGCTCGAAAATACGGCGAGCTATGTAAAGCTTACGGTCGAAGTCAATACCTTTATTCACATTTGCCGGTTTTTTGATAAATCCCTGCATGATATATGGCATACAGTCCAGTGCTTTATGTCCGAGAACTTCCGGAACGATCGGCACTGTACGCCATCCCAAAAATTCCAGTCCTTCTTTTTCCACAACAATTTCCAGCATCTTTTTCGCCTGGTTTCTTTCCAGCTCATCCTGCGGGAAGAAAAACATACCAATACCGTATTCTCTCTCGCCGCCGATTTCGAAACCAAGTTCCTTCGTCACTTTGCTGAAAAAGCGATGGGAAATCTGAAGCAGAATACCAACACCGTCTCCGGTCTTTCCTTCCGCATCTTTTCCTGCACGATGTTCCAGTGTCTCAACGATGGTAAGTGCCTGCTCCACTGTCGCATGAGTTTTGATACCTTTAATATTTACAACTGCTCCGATACCGCAATTGTCATGTTCAAATTCCGGTCTGTACAGAGGCGGCTGAACAGGGATTCCTGTGGTCTCTTTGCTCATCTATTATCATTCCTTTCTTTCAAATTCAATAAAAAAAGACAAGGATAGCCTTTTTCGACTTCCTTGTCTTAATGTAGATTAGCACAACCCTTTTACTTTTTCAAGTCCTTTTTTTCAAATATTCCATATTTTGGAAAATTATGGTGTTTTCTTTCTATCATTTCATCGATGCGCTCAATATAATCTTTCACACTTTTTACATTCTCCACCCGCTCAATTCGGTTCTCGGCCGGATAGAGGATTTTCGACGAGCCCCCGGCGCCGACGGCCACAATGCTCTGCTTTTCTTCCATAATAAGGATATTGTACAGGCATTCTTTTCCCGGTTTGGCATAGCCCACATTTTCCAGATTGCCTGCCATGTTTTTCTGACGATACAGATAATAGGGCTCCATCCCCATAGCTTCAGCTTCATGCCAGGCCATGTCGATCATCCGGTTGACCTCTTCCTGTGGGGCCGGTGGGTAGAGTTCCAGATTCTGATTCAGCCGGGATGCCCGCTTCACCGCAAGAGAATGAACCGTCATGCTCTCCGGAGCCAGCTGCCGGATTCCTTCCAGAGTTTTCTCCACATCCTCGGAGTTCTCACCCGGAAGTCCCAGAATCAAATCCATATTGATATTGGAGAACCCGACCTGGCGCGCCATGGCAAAAGCCCGCTCCACATCTTCTACACTATGCCGGCGTCCAATGACATCCAGTGTTTTCTGATTCAATGTCTGAGGATTAATAGAAATCCGCTCAATACCATGGCCTTTTATAACTCTCAGTTTATCCATATCGATACTGTCCGGCCTTCCCGCCTCAATGGTAAATTCCCGGGCAATATCCAAATCAAAATTCTCTTCTAATGTGCATAACAATCGGTCCATCTGCTCCGCATTTAAGGAAGTCGGTGTACCGCCGCCCATATAAACCGTCGTCAGACAACTCGGATTGACCATACGACTGACCTGGCGGATTTCTTTAAATAAAGCGTCCAGATAATTGTCCACTTCCTTCGCCCATACATTCAGTGGATAAGATGAAAAGGAACAATACAGACAAATCGTTGGACAGAAGGGAATCCCCACATAGAGACTAAAGGACCGTTCCTCATCGATACCCTCCAGGATTCGTTTTTCATTGGCCGCAACCTTTGTACAGAGACGAATTTTTTCCTCGGACACCTTATAAATCTGCCGCAGGTGTTCTGCTGCTTCTTCTCTGGAATGACCTCCGTCATAAAAAGCCATCGGAATTTTTGTCGGACGAATACCGGTCAATGTGCCCCAGGGCAGTGTTCGGCCTGTAACTTCACAGAGCAGCTCGTAGAGAGCTGTTTTCACGCAGTTTTTCCCGGCCTTATGGTCTTTCGGAAAATCTTCAATCCATTTACGTCCCAAAACCTGACCATCAGCGTCCTTCAGCGTCAGATTGAGATGATTTTCGACATACATCGCTTCCATCTTCCGATAAACCTGCTCCCGGCTGTCTTCGGCCCGCTCCTGACCATCCGCCTGTTCCCGGCTTTTTTTCCTCTCAGATGCGCCCATATTTTCCGGTTTCCGGGCCAAAATTTTCTCCCCATGGTAAAACGCCATGAGGAGAGCCCGAATATCGTTTTCATATCTTTCTTCGTTTAAAATTAATTCAATCATCGTTTCTTTTAATAAATAAATGGATTGTGTGCCTTTTCATAGGCAATGGTTGTTGTTCCGCCGTGTCCAGGAAATACATCCGTATCATCCGGAAGCACAAACAGACGCGTCTTAATGGACTCGATCAACTGACGGCTGCTTCCTGTAGGGAAATCAGAGCGTCCCACCGATGCTTCAAACAGGGTGTCGCCACTGATCAGTACCTTCTCTTCTTCCATATAGAAGCATACACTTCCAATCGTATGTCCCGGTGTGGAAATGACTTTTAATTTCATTCCTGCCAGCTCAAGCACGTCCCCGTCAGAGAAAAGCTCATCCGCTTTCATGGAGAGATACGCTCCCATCATGGTAGAGACGTTAATCTGAGGATTTGCAAGAACTTCCACCTCATCTTTGCTGGCATAGATTGGAATATCATATTCCTTTTTAACTCCCTGTACCCCCATAATATGATCAAAATGACCATGGGTCAGCAGAATGGCCACCGGTTTCAGACCTTCGCTGTTAATCCATTCAATAATTTTCTGTGCCCGGTCGGCCGGGTCAACAATCAAAACCTCTTTTGTATCTTCATTAATCAAAAAATAGCAGTTTGTCTGAACTGGCCCAAGGACCATCATTCGAATTGCAAGATTCATGGGTATCAGCCTCCTGTTGTTCGTTCAATATCATAAACACATTCCAGATTTCGCAGTTTATCAATGACTTTATTCAACTGGGTCACACTGTGAATGTCAAATGCCGCGTTGATCGTCGCCGTATTGTTTTTGCCGGAGCGGCTGGACATGGCCGTCACATTGATTTCATTTTCCGTAAATACCCTGGCCACCTCAACAAGAACACCGACACGGTCTTCCACATAAATATTGATATCTGCCTTATAGGCTTTTCCTGTCACTTCATCCGGTGAAGCCATCCATTCGGCTTCCAGGATCCGCGCCCGGTCTTCCTCAGAAATATGAATCATATTGACACAATCTGTCCGGTGAATGGACACACCACGCCCGCGGGTAACAAAACCGACAATCTCATCACCCGGTACCGGATTACAGCATTTGGAAAAACGCACGGCCACATCGTCCAGACCTTTGACAATAATGCCGCTCTTACCCTTTTTCTCCCGCTTATCTTCGGTAGTTTTCTTGCCGATCTCCGAGATGTTTTTAAGCACCTGGGTGTCTGTGACTTCTTTTTTCTTCTTTTTGTTATCTTCTTCAACAAGTTTATTGACAACCTGGCCCTCTTTCAGACCTCCGTGTCCGACGGCCGCCAATACGGCATCCCAATCCCGGAAACCATATTTGCGGATAACTTTTTCCATATATTCCGGTTTAAGAATCTCACTCAGCACAATGCTCTTTGTCTTGCAGTATTTATCCAACTGCTCTTTTCCCCGAAGAATATTATCCTCTTTGTACTGGGTCTTAAACCACTGGTTAATCTTATTCTTTGCCTGAGTACTCTTTACAATATTCAGCCAGTCCCGGCTTGGCCCCTTGGAATTCTGGGACGTAATAACCTCAATCCGATCCCCGTTCTGAATCTGATAATCAATCGTTACAAGCTTGCCGTTCACTCTGGCGCCAACCATCTTGTTGCCGACCGCGCTGTGAATACTGTAGGCAAAGTCAATCGGCGTCGAACCGTTCGGAAGATTTTTTACATCGCCGGCCGGTGTGAAGCAGTAAACACTTTCTGAGAACAGATCCAGATCGTTTTTCAGCAGGCTCATAAATTCCTTATTATCGGACATATCCCGCTGCCACTCCAGAATCTGCCGCAGCCAGGTCAATTTAGCTTCTTCATTATTCTCTATATTTTTTCCATTCGGATCTTCTTTATATTTCCAATGAGCGGCAATACCATATTCCGCTGTCTTATGCATCTCAAAGGTACGAATCTGAATTTCAAAAGGCTGTCCCGACGGTCCGATCAGCGTCGTATGTAACGACTGATACATGTTTGGCTTCGGCATAGCAATATAATCCTTGAAACGTCCCGGAATCGGCTTATACATCTCATGAATCAATCCCAGAGCCGCATAACAGTCTTTCACCGAGTCCACGATAATACGCACTGCAAACAAATCGTATATCTGGTCCAGCGTTTTATCCTGATTTACCATCTTACGATAAATACTGAAAAAATGTTTAACACGGCCGCTGACCTCTGCCTTGATGCCGCCGTTTTTCATATGCTGGCTGACTTCGTCTACAATGGAACGCACGAAAGCTTCCCGTTCGCTTTTCTTTGACGCAATATTTCTGGCCAGCTCATAATAGACATCCGGCTCCAGATATCTGAGGGCCAGGTCATCCAGTTCAATCTTAATCTTGGAAATACCAAGACGCTGAGCGATCGGCGCATAGATATCCATCGTCTCTCTCGCTTTTTCCTTCTGCTTCTCCGGCTTCATATATTTCAATGTCCGCATATTATGCAGACGGTCTGCCAGTTTGATCAAAATAACCCGGATATCCTTTGCCATGGCCAAAAACATTTTTCTTAAATTTTCCGCCTGAACTTCGACCTTGTCGGAAGAGTAGGACAACTGACCCAACTTGGTAACACCATCCACGATCAAAGCAACCTCTGAACCAAACTCTGCCTCGATATCTTCCCGTGTCATCACTGTATCTTCTACCACATCATGAAGAAGACCGCCGACGATCGTTTCCTTATCCAATTCCAGATCCGCCAGGATCATCGCCACACAGATTGGATGAATGATATAAGGTTCGCCGGATTTACGCACCTGCCCGTTATGAGCATTAAAAGCAATCTGATAAGCCTTTTCAATCTGAGTCACATCCGCTGACGGATGATATTTCTTTACTTTTTCAATAAGTTCATCATAAAGAATCTCCGGGGGTATAAAATCTTTTTTCTCGGACTTATCCCGTTCATCCTCGATAATGTCCACATCAATGACTTTATCCATCAAATCCCCTACTTTCCTTCATATACAATAACAGAATCTACGTCGTATCCCTCGAGCTTTGCCCGTCCGTTCAATCCGGCCAGCTCCATCAGAAAAAGATTTTTCACAACAATACCGCCCAGGCTTTCCACAAGCTCGATCATAGCTCTGGAAGTTCCTCCGGTAGCGATCAGATCATCGATGAGAACGACCTTCTGTCCCGGTAAAATCGCATCTTTATGAATCTCGATTTCTGCAGTTCCATATTCCAGTTCATAGGAAGCAGACACCGTTTCTCTCGGCAGCTTTCCTTTTTTACGCACAAGGACAAACGGCTTATGAAGATTATAGGCCAATGGCATACCAAAAATAAAACCTCTGGATTCGGCTCCGGCAATCACATCAAAATCCAGGCCTTCCAGTTTTTCCATCAATGAATTAATGGCCAGATTCAAACCATCTGCATCCTGCAAAACACTGGTAACGTCTCTGAAAATAATCCCCGGTTCCGGAAAATCCGGTATACTAACTACGTAATCCTCTAATTTCTTCATACTTTTCTCCCTCTCTTCTGGAATAATCGATACCAACCATTTTACCACAGGTTACTCTAAAAAAACA
>CABRLU010000084.1 GCA_902471845.1 uncultured Lachnospiraceae bacterium
TAGGAGATGACGGCCACATCCGTCGTTCCGCCGCCGATATCTACAACAATATTTCCAAAAGGCTTTGAAATATCAATTCCGGCACCCAAAGCCGCCGCAATCGGCTCCTGGACAATAATGACATCTCTGGCCCCGGCTTCCATCGTGGCATCAATGACCGCCCGTTTTTCGACCTCTGTCACACCGCTTGGCACGCACACCGTAATTCTCGGACGCCAAAAGGTTTTTCGTCCAACCGCTTTATGGATAAAGTATTTCAGCATTTTTTCCGTAATCGTATAATCCGAAATCACACCCTGCCGCAGCGGGCGCACAGCGGCAATATTTCCCGGGGTACGTCCGATCATCTCCCGTGCCTCTTCACCAATACTTTTGATTTCATTTGTATCCCGGTCATAAGCGACCACCGAAGGCTCATGAAGTACAATGCCTGTACCTCTTATATACACAAGAACACTATCTGTTCCCAAATCGATTCCAATATCAGATGCTGACATATGTGTCCCCTTTCGTCCATTTTTCTTCATTCATTCTTTTATTATAACTGATTTCGCAAAAATTACCACATCTTCCTTATCACTTTTTTGATTCACTGAAAAAGAAAAGGTGCATTTTTATAAAAAATGCACCCTGCCTTTTCAAAATTCGTTTAATTTCACTATTTATTCAATCCCGGTCACATCAAAACCAGCCTCATCAATAGCAGCTTTAAGCGCCGCTTCATCGTATGCACCATCGAAGGTCGCACATTTATCTTCCAGGCTGACATTAATATCCTTCACACCCAGTCCTTCCAGTGCCTCTGTCACGTGCATAACACATTTCTGGCATCCCATGCCCTCAATCATTACTTTTGTCATTTTAAATCTCTCCTTCTGCATTTTCTTTATAATAATACGGTTTTCCAGTTCAATCAAGTGATTTCGTCCCCAGATATTCATAACCGGCATTTTCAATCGCCTGTTTGATCTCATCTTCAGGCACATCTTCACTCATAGAGATCACCGCCGTTCCGGCTTCATGGCTCACAACCGCCTCTGAAATCTGCGGAAATTTTTCGAGGCAGCGTTTGACCATCTTTTCACAGTGACCGCACATCATACCCTCGATTTCCAATGTTTTTGTCATGGAGCCTTCGGCTGCTGATTTCACAGCCGTTTCCCCAATCTCACAAGCCTGTGCCTGGACTTCCGGTTCGTTTTGAATTACCGGTGTAGCCACAGCCGACACATCCACGCTCTGAATTTTTTTATCCTTCGAAGCATTATGCATGTTAAAGAAGTTCAAACGCAGGGCATTCGATACAACGCAAAAACTGGATAAGCTCATAGCCGCCGCGCCAAACATTGGGTTCAGCTTCAGGCCAAAGATCGGAATCCAGATACCTGCTGCCAGCGGAATACCGATAACATTATAGAAGAAGGCCCAAAACAGGTTTTCATGAATATTTTTTAATGTGGCCCGACTCAGGCGAATAGCCGCCGGCACGTCACTCAGCCGGCTCTTCATAAGCACCACATCGGCCGCATCAATGGCAATATCGGTTCCGGCGCCGATGGCGATGCCGATATCTGCCCGTGTCAGGGCCGGTGCATCATTGATGCCGTCACCGACCATGGCCACTTTGCCTTTTTCCTTCAAAGCACGGATAACGCTTTCTTTACCTTCCGGCAGTACGCCGGCAATAACCTCGTCCACACCGGCCTGATGTCCGATAGCTTTTGCTGTCCTTTCATTATCTCCAGTCAGCATAACAACCCGTATACCCATATTTTGTAATTCCCGGACGGCCTGCGGGCTGTCCTCTTTAATCACATCGGCAACCGCGATAATACCAATAAACTTTCCGTTCCGTCCGAAAAAGAGCGGTGTTTTTCCGGCTTCCGCCAGTGTTTCTGCCTTTTGTTTCATTTCATCCGAAATATTCATCAGCCCATTGACAAACTTTAAGTTTCCACCAACCAGAGCGTCTCCATCCAGCCTGGCTTTTAATCCATTGCCCGGCAATGCCTGGAAGTCCGTTACTTCGGCTGCAGTCATCTGTTTTTCTTCCGCCTTCTGTAAAATCGCTCTTGCCAGCGGATGCTCACTTTTACTTTCCAGAGCATAGGCGAGATGTAAAAGTTCATCTTCCTGAATATCCGCTGCAGGAATCATATCTGTTACCTTTGGTTCACCGCTGGTGATCGTTCCCGTCTTATCCAAAGCTACAATCTGTACTTTACCAGCTTCCTCCAGGGATACGGCCGTTTTGAAAAGAATTCCATGCTTGGCGCCCATACCATTGCCAACCATGATTGCCACCGGTGTTGCCAATCCCAATGCGCACGGACAACTGATCACAAGCACCGATATTCCTCTTGCCAACGCAAAACCAAAGGTCTGCCCCGCAATCAGCCAGACGATCGTTGTGATAACCGCGATCGTAATGACCGCCGGAACAAAGATGCCGGACACTTTATCTGCCACCTTGGCAATCGGAGCTTTTGTGGCGGCTGCATCACTGACCATACGGATAATCTGTGATAAAGTCGTATCCTCACCAACCCGGGTTGCCTCACAGCGAATAAAGCCCGACTGGTTTACTGTCGCCGCAGATACGGCATCGCCTTCGGCCTTATCCACCGGGATACTCTCACCGGTCAATGCGGATTCATTAATCGCACTGCTGCCTTCCAGAATTATACCGTCCACCGGTATATTTTCCCCCGGACGGACAACAAAAATATCGCCCTTCCTTACCTGCTCGATCGGAACCACCGCTTCTGCGCCGTCTTTCAAAACTGTCGCTGTCTTCGGAGCCATCTTCATCAGGCTCTTCAGGGCATCGGTTGTTTTTCCTTTCGAACGGGCTTCCAGCATCTTTCCTACGGTAATCAACGTCAGAATCATCGCCGCCGACTCGAAATAAAACTCATGCATATAAGTCATGACTCCAGCCATATCTCCCCGAACCTGGGCGTCTGTCATAGCAAAAAGTGCATAGGTACTGTAAACAAAAGATGCGCCCGAGCCAAGGGCCACCAGTGTATCCATATTCGGAGCCCGGTGAAACAGACTTTTAAACCCACTGATGAAAAACTTCTGATTGATGACCATAACGATCACCGTCAACAGAAGCTGAAGCAGTCCCATAGCCACATGATTATTTTCAAAAAATGCCGGGACCGGCCATCCCCACATCATATGTCCCATAGAAAAATACATAAGGACAATAAGAAATCCCAGAGAAGACCAAAGCCGGCGCTTTAAAATCGGCGTTTCTCTGTCCTTCAGCATATCTTCCGCTTCTGCGCCGGATACAGTCCGGGCCTTATCCGCCGTGCCTTTTTTGGACGCTCCGTATCCGGCTTTCTCTACCGCTGAAATAATATCCTCGGCCGATGCGCTGCCTTCCACCCCCATCGAATTCGTGAGCAAACTGACCGAACAGGAGGTGACTCCAGGCACTTTTGACACTGCCTTTTCCACCCGGCTGCTGCACGCCGCACAGGACATGCCGGTCACTGTATATTGTTCCATAATTATGCCTCCTCTCAAGCGCTACTTCATAAGCTTCGGTAAAAGTGCTACCAGTTCATCAATTGTTTCATCCTTTCCCTGCCGAATATCCTCTGCCACACAGGTCCGGATATGATTGGCAAGCAATTCTCTCGAAAAGCCATTCAGTGCCGCGTTGGCCGCCGCTACCTGAACTAAAATATCTGTACAATAGACATCCTTCTCCACCATTCCCTTAATTCCCCGAATCTGACCTTCAATCCGGTTCAAACGATGAATAAGACTCTTATATTCTTCTTCCGAACGTTCCTTTGTCTTATGACAACAACATTCTTTCCCTTTTTCCATTCGTAAATACCTCCTCACACTGGATATGAAACAGGATTTCTTTAATATACCCCCTCAGGGTATGATTATTATATACCCCGTCAGGGTATGGTGTCAACCCTCTTCCTGTATAAACATTCTCAAATACAGACTCTCCACAAAAAAAGAAGCGAACCTTCTCAGATTCGCTCCCAAACCATCTAATTAAATTTATATATTTTCTGAGCCAGATGATAGCCCTTTCTCATAATTGAACTGGAAATCACTCCCGGAGGATTGCTGACAATACCGCGTAATCCTATACGCAGCCGGAAATACATTCCAGGATCATTCTCCTTAAAATATCGCCAAAGTTCTTTCCGTTTCTGCTTATGCTCCTCTGTTCCGGAAATCGTCAGCATAATGGAGGTTACCAGACAGATCATCGCCAGATAACTCATCATATACCGTGCCAGACGCTTATTAAAGACATCATCCGGAAGACTATAGGCATCAAACATCATTTTATTTACACGAATCTGCTGATCAATACGACCGATCATCACCGATTCATTCACGGATTGATCACTCCGGCCAATATAGTAGCGGTATAAATCCACATTCATATAATACAGACTCCGCACGTATGGCAGCGGAACGTAGGCAAACAGGTTATCCACATAAAACGTATGCTTCGGCAATTCCAGCCCCGCATCTTTCAAAACCCGGGTCCGGTAAATCAGGGAATGCATCAGCAGATTCTGATCCACCCTGAAACGACCCACCTTATTCCATCCAAACACCTCACCCTCAGGCAGTACCTTTGTATAGCGAATCGCCTTAGAGGTCTGATCCTCCACATGTTCATACACATAGTTACAGATCATCAAATCCACACGTTTTTTATTCTGCGCAAAGCCTTTCAGCACTTCAATAACTTTTTTCAGGCTCTCTTCATCCAGCCAGTCATCCGAGTCCACGACTTTATAATATAAACCAGAGGCATTTTTAAGTCCTGTATTCACAGCTTCTCCATGACCGCCATTTTCCTGATGAACCGCTTTCACAATATCCGGATAGGCTGCTGCATATTCATCAGCAATGGCCGCCGTACCATCCTTTGAGCCATCATCTACGATAATAATTTCAATATCATTGCCTCCCACAAGCAGGGAATCGATACATTTTTTCATATATGCTTCCGAATTGTAGCAAGGCACGCCAAATGAAAGTATCTTCATTTTTCTAATTCCATCCTTTCTGAGCATTACCACATCCTGACGGACAGATATTCTACTTGACCCTCAACGTTTAGTATACATGAATTTTTCTCATTTAACAAGACGCTGAGATATGTCAATTCTTACAACTCTCTTTCGTCCGGTACAAAGTGAAAAATAATGCTGCCGACAATAAATAAAATGATAATACTGCCGACCCCGTAATTGGCTTTTCCTGTCGCCAGGGAAATCCATCCGAAAAGAATTGGCCCTAAAATAGCGGCAAACTTTCCAAAAATATTATAAAAGCCAAAGAATTCATTGGCCTGATTTTTCGGCACGATTCGCCCAAAATAAGAGCGGCTGAGGGCCTGAATCCCGCCCTGGGCCGTACCGACCAGCATGGCCAGCACCCAGAACATAATCGTCAGGGTTTTTGTATCCCTCTCAGGGCTCATGAAAAAGGCAACGATACAGATAACGCAATAGGTCAGAATTCCCATATTCAGCGTCCGTTTGGTTCCGAATTTTTCTGCCAGCTTGCCATAGATAATCGCAAATGGAAAAGCGACAAACTGGGTCACCAGTAAAATAATCAGCAGCATGATGCTTCCAATTCCAATCGTACTTCCATAGGCCGTCGCCATTTTTATAATGGTATCCACGCCGTCAATATAAAAGAAGTAAGCCAGCAGGAAAATAAAAATGTGACGATGCTTCCGTATTTCTTTTAATGTCTGGCCAAGCCGCCGAAAGCTGTTCCTCACAAAATGCGATTCCGCATCAATACCGTACACCTGATGTACATCGCGGAGAATCGGTATACTAAAGCCCATCCACCAGAGCGCCGTGATAATAAAAGATATCTTATAAGCTGTTTCCACACTGAAAGGCGCCTTTCCCAGTGTCGCCAGCACGACAAAGATCATACAGATAATAAAAGGAATCGTACTTCCGATATATCCAAGCGCAAATCCAAGGCTGGATACCCGGTCCATATTGGCATCCTCCGCCACATCTACAAGAAATGCATCGTAGAAAATATTGGCACCGGCGAATCCAATCGCCGTGATCACATAAGCGATCAGCAACAGAAGCCATTGGTTTGAAGGAATCAATGCCAGCAAAACGGTAAATACCACCCCCGTGAATAAAAAGGTCTGAAACATTCGTTTTTTCTTGCCTTTATAATCCGCCATCGTTCCGAGAATCGGAGACAGCACCACAAGGACAAGAGTCGCGGCCGAATTGGCAAATCCCCAGTAGGCATTGGCTGTCACTGCCGGATCTGCAACCTTTCCCGTCAGAGCCGCTCCCGCCGAGCTTAGAAAATAAAGGCTCATAATAGTGGAGGTGACCACCATGGTATAGGCTGAATTTGCCCAGTCATAAAACATCCAGCTGATTTCCTTCTTTGATAAATTTTTAAACATCTCTACTCCTTTTCCAGAAAAGTGTCTATCACCTTTCCATCCGTCATGCCTAAATCCAGTCCAAGTAACGCAGCCAGCGTCGGCCCCTCATCCGCCAGACTCATCTTTGCAGCCACCTGATTTTTCCGGACGCCCGGTCCCTTTATTCCAAAGAAAGTCTGATATTCTGTTTTTTCCGGCCGATACCCGTGACAGCCCTTATGTTCTCCTGCCCGTGTCGGCCGTGTAAAAGTCTCCGTATCATCCCGAAAAAAATATCCGTCTCCTGCCTCAACCATAAAAGCACAGGCTCCGTCAGCTCCCAGTCTGGCAGCATTTTTTCCGGTATAGAATGCCTCGATGCCCCATATTTTCTCATCTCTCAGTTTTTTCAAAAGCTCATATACCGGACGGTATAATTCTTTATCCCGGATATAAATATAAGCGCTGCCATCACAGCCCTTGGAATAAACGCGCCAGTTCGCTATCTTTCCCCGTCTTATCGAAATCCATCCCTTTTCGAGAAACAGGGCATTCAGGCAAATTATCCGGGATACATCCTTCTGACTGTGGTCTCCCAGTAATACAAAGATGGTATCCTCCGACATTTTAAGCCGTTCCAGCGTATCCTGAATTTCCATCAGCCGATGACTGTGCCGCTCCATAGCCGCCCAGGCCTCCTCCGATTCGGTCCCATAATCATGTTTTTGACTGTCCACATCCGTAAAATGTACCAATGTCAAATCCGGCCGGTATTTCTCCAATGTATAAAGAAGGGAAGCATGAGTGAAATTATCCAGCTCAGGCTCCCGGATGCCATTCCGCAGATGACCAAATTTCTGATTCAGACGGAACTGATACAACGGTGTTCCGTTTCTGAGCGATGTTAATATCTGGTTCGTCCAGGGCCGGTTTGCAAAAATCTCCGGTACATTATAAGTAATCCTGGAACGTGCCGTCACCGGCCAGAGCAACGCTGCCGTGGTCATTCCATGGGCCATTGCCTCGTCATAGAGCGTTGTCCCCCGGATATACCGCCGCTGCCAGTACCAGTCCGGAGACTTCCGGCCCGGCTGAATTTTTGTATTATTCACCACCCCATGATGACAGGGATACCGGCCGGTCACAATCGTCGTATGCGCCGGATAGGTAATGCTCGGATAAACCGAGTTCACTGACATACACCTGGACGCATCCTCAAAAAACCGGGAAAAACCCGGCAGATTTTTTGCCTTTTCAATATCCCGGCTGCCCACCGCATCCAGGGACAGGATGAGCATCCTACGCTTTTTTGTATTCATAAAACACCTTATTGTCTGCTATGACATCAAATTGACCGTCCCGACAGTCCACAATCGTCACACCACAGTTTCTCTGCAGAGAGCCTTCCCATAAATCTTTAATTTCATTTTTCCGGATATAATGCATCATGGCCTTATTGACTGCTCCATGGGCCACGATCATGATCCGCTCATCGTTTTTATGCTTTTCGATAATTTCCTTCAGAAAATCTTCCGCCCGGTCACATACTTCCTGAATACTTTCTCCGCCTTCCGGCGCCTCATAAACTTCCGGCGCGTCAAAAAAAGCGGTAAATTTGCTTGTTTTATCTCCCCGGATTTTTATAAAATCCGCACCTTCCAACACGCCAAAGCCGATTTCTTTAATACGTTCATCCACAACAATCGGAAGTTCCCGGGTGCCCTTTAAAATGCATGCTGTCTCATAAGCCCGCTTCAGGGGACTGGAATAAATCGCATCAAAATGAATATCTTTCATCCCCTCTGCCGAATCATAGGCCACCTGACGGCCAGACTCGGTCAGCTCGATATCTGCCCATCCCTGAATCTTTTTTTCATTATTCCAATAAGTTTTTCCATGTCTTACAATATATAATTCCATTTCTCTTTATCCTTCCTGTTTCAAATCCTTCAGCCATTGCTTCATTTTTGCCTCATATCCCAAATCGCCGCTGTGATAAAACTGATGTCCTGCCACAGCATCCGGAAGATATTGCTGCTTTACCCAATGATTTTCATAATCATGGGCATATTGATAACCGATACCATGGCCGAAATTTTTCGCACCGCGATAACTGGCATCCTGTAAATAAGGCGGTATAGGCTCACTTTTATGACTGGCCACCCAGTCCATCGCCTCATTGACCGCCATATAAGCCGCATTGCTCTTTGGCGCACAGGCCACATAAATGGCCGCCTGAGCCAGAGGAATCCGCGCTTCCGGCATACCAAGCCGCTCCACAGCCTGGGCAGCGCTCACCGCCACTGTCAGGGCCTGTGGATCCGCATTGCCCACATCCTCCGCCGCGCATATCATAATCCGCCGGGCGACAAAAGCCACGTCTTCGCCCGCATAGAGCATCCGGGCCAGATAGTAAACAGCCGCATCCGGGTCTGACCCCCGCATACTTTTTATAAATGCAGAAATCGTGTCATAATGATTATCTCCATTTTTATCATATAAAGTCACCCGTTTTTGAATACATTCGGCGGCTACTTCCAATGTAATATGAATCTTCCCATCTTCCGACGGCTCGGTCGTGAGAATTCCCAATTCCACCGCATTTAACGCAGTCCGGGCATCACCATTGCTCATCTCAGCCAAAAAGGCCAGCGCGTCCTCACTGATCTCCGCATGATAAGCTCCCATACCCTTTTCCACATCGTAAACTGCCCGGCGGAGCAGCTCTATAATATCCTCATTCTGCAATGGCTCCAGCCGGAAAATGACCGACCTTGAAATCAATGCGCTATTGACCTCAAAATAGGGATTCTCCGTCGTCGCCCCGATCAAAACCAGGGTTCCGTCCTCTACAAAAGGGAGCAGATAATCCTGCTGGCTCTTATTAAAACGATGAATTTCATCGACAAACAAAATCGTCTTCTGACCGTACATTCCGCGGCGGTCCTTCGCTTCCGCCACGACCTGCTCCATATCCTTCTTTCCGGCCACGGTTGCATTCATCTGGGTAAAGACTGCCTTTGTCGTATTAGCAATGACCTTCGCAATGGTCGTCTTTCCCGTCCCCGGGGGCCCATATAGAATGATTGAACTCAGCTTGTCCGCCTTAATCGCCCGGTAGAGCATCTTATCTTTTCCGAGAATATGCTGCTGACCGACGATTTCTTCCAGTGTGGACGGCCGGAGCCTTGATGCCAGCGGCGACTCTTTTTCCATTGTATTATTTCTCATATAATCAAATAAATCCATTAACTTCACCTATAAATCATTCTATCATTGCCTGCCTTTCTCCGCAATCACAAAAAAATTAATAATAGTTTTATAATTGTTCATTGGATTTTCATTGCTAATCCGTTATAATTTGTTAAAATAGATGTATATTGTAACAAAGGAGATTTTGTATATGCCGGGACTAATTACAAATTATCTGTTCGGTGAACGGGCCTACCAGTCACTTTCTCCGAACTATTTAAAAGAAATCATCCGAAAAAATCCAAATGCATATCACATGGGACTCCAGGGTCCCGATATCTTCTTCTATTATTTAAACCCTTATATGCGGAAGCGGAAGAATAATATATGTAATATTCTTCACGAAAAAAATACCGGTGCTTTTTTTGACAATTTATTGGAATACACCGTTGTCCTTGAAACAGAAGACAGGGAAATCTGTCTGGCTTATATTGCCGGTTTTCTCTGCCATTATGCATTGGATACTCATACACACCCTTATCTTTACGCCCGCATGCAGCAGGATTTAAATGATTATCCGGAGCGCAGATATGAGG
>CABRLU010000085.1 GCA_902471845.1 uncultured Lachnospiraceae bacterium
GCGGGGCAGCGTTCAGGAGATTGCCGATCGGATGCAGGAGGCGCTGCAGGAACGGGTGGACATGGCCGGTATCGTGATTGAAGATGTGAAGATTACCAATCTGGCTTACTCGGAGGAAATTGCGGCAGCTATGCTTCAGCGCCAGCAGGCTACGGCCATTATCGCGGCCCGGCAGAAGATTGTGGACGGCGCAGTGGGCATGGTGAAAATGGCGATTGATAAACTTGGAGATGAAGAGATTGTCCTTTTGGATGAGGAACGGAAAGCGGCCATGGTGAGCAATCTGCTTGTAGTCCTCTGTTCCGGAAAAGATACACAGCCTATTGTCAACAGCGGAAGTATATATTAAACTTTAAAGTAAAGGGAAGGAGGCGGAGCCATAGCGATGAATCATTTGGATGAGAATTTAGATGAAAAAGAAGAAAAGCTTCGTGCACGTCTGGAAAAACTGGATTCCCTTGAGAAAGAAATCAAAGCTCGGGAGAAGGCCATGAAGGCCAGGGAGAATGCCAAAAAACAGGTGCTGCTTCGTCTGCCTCAGGGACTTTGGGAGGATATCTCCCAGTGGGCCGGTGACGACTTCCGCTCAATCAATGGACAGATAGAATATTTGCTGACGGAGGCGGTGAGAAACCGCAAAAAAGGAAAGGGATGATCAAGTGAGTCAGGAACACAGATTAACGAAGGAAGAAATTTTGTCCAGGGTAGACCATACATTATTAGCACAGACAGCGACCTGGGACGAAATTAAAGCATTGTGCGACGATGCCGTGGCCTATGGCACCGCTTCAGTGTGTATACCGCCGAATTTCGTTAAAATGGCAAAGAGTTATGTGGGTGAACAGATGAAAATCTGTACGGTCATCGGCTTTCCGAATGGGTATTCGGCTTCGGAGGTAAAAATATTTGAGACACAGCAGGCGTTGGACGATGGAGCGGATGAAATCGATATGGTGATCAACATCGGTGCAGTTAAAGAAGGAAAATATGACCGGGTTCTTGAAGAAATCAGGGACGTGAAATCTGTATGTGGCAGCCATATTTTAAAAGTAATCGTTGAAACCTGTTTTTTGACGGAAGAGGAAAAAATCCAGCTCTGCCATGTTGTCACCGATTCAGGTGCAGATTATATTAAGACATCCACCGGATTTGGCGGCGGCGGAGCAACCTTTGAGGATGTGAAGCTTTTTGCCGAACATATTGGACCAGGCGTTAAAATCAAGGCAGCCGGCGGCATTGCTTCGATGGAAGATGCGGAAAGATTTATTGAACTGGGAGCCTCGAGGCTCGGTACCAGTCGGATTGTAAAGCTTGTCAAAGGGGAGATGTAGTATGTGGGAGGAACTCATACGAAGGGCCATTGCTCAGCTGGATTATGCCTATGCGCCTTATTCGGAGTTTAAGGTCGGCGCCGCTCTTTTGTGCAGGGACGGCCGGATTTTTACCGGATGCAATATAGAGAATTCGGCGTATGGACCGTCAAATTGTGCCGAACGGACGGCGATTTTTAAGGCGGTCAGCGAAGGCTTCCGGGATTTTAAAGCCATTGCCATTGTCGGCGGAAAACATGGAAAAATCGAGGACTATTGCGCGCCCTGCGGCGTCTGCCGACAGGTAATGGCAGAATTTTGTCATCCGAAGGAATTTCAGATTATCATGGCCAAAAGTCCGGAAGACTATCAGGTATGCACTCTGGGCGAATTGCTGCCAAAGGCTTTTTCGCCGAAGATATTGGAGGTGGAGCAGGGATGAAAACATTTCGACGGATATTTTTAATTGTTATTGATTCTCTTGGTATCGGTGAGATGCCGGATGCGGCAGATTACGGTGATGCCGGCGCCGATACGCTTGGACATATATCCGAATGTGCCGATACATTTGATATTCCGAATCTTCAAAAGCTTGGCATGGCAAATCTGAAACAATTGAAACAGGTTGAACCGCTTACAGCACCTGCGGGCTATTATGCAGCTCTTCGGGAGGCCAGTGCCAGCAAGGATACGATGACGGGACATTGGGAGATGATGGGATTAAAGGTGACGACGCCTTTTAAGACCTTCACAGAAAATGGATTCCCTCCAGATTTGATCGCTGAGCTGGAACGGCGCACGGGACATAAGGTTATCGGGAATAAGAGCGCCAGTGGGACAGTCATCCTGGATGAACTGGGCGAAGAGGAAATTGCTACGGGAAATATGATTGTTTACACTTCTGCAGATTCGGTGCTTCAGATTTGCGGGAATGAGGAAACCTTTGACTTAAAGGAGCTGTATCGCTGCTGTGAGATTGCCAGAGAGCTGACCATGCGGGAAGAATGGAAGGTCGGTCGGGTCATTGCCAGACCTTATGTGGGTAAAAAGCGGGGTGAATTTAAACGTACCAGCAACCGCCATGATTATGCCCTGAAGCCTTTTGGAGCGACAGCTCTGAATGTGCTGAAAGACGCCGGACTGGACGTTATTGCCGTCGGAAAGATTAACGATATTTTCGTTGGCGAAGGTATTACCCGGGCAGAACGCTCGAAATCCTCGGTGCATGGTATGGAGCAGACGATTGACATTGCCGGAGAGGATTTTAAAGGCCTTTGTTTTGTCAATCTGGTGGATTTTGATGCGCTCTGGGGACACCGCAGAGATCCTCAGGGTTACAAAGAAGAGCTGGAACGGTTTGACGCAAAGCTTGGGGCGCTTTTAGAGAAGCTTGGACCGGAAGATTTACTCATGATTACGGCGGATCACGGCAACGACCCAACATATAAGGGGACAGACCATACCCGGGAGAAAGTGCCGCTGCTCATTTATTCGCCGGCTTTCGACGGCAGTGGACCGATTGGAGAACTGGATACCTTTGCAGTCATTGGGGCTACCATCGCCGATAATTTTAGCCTGGTCATGCCGGAGAAAACCATCGGATACTCCATAGCAGATAAATTAGACTAGAAGTAACACACGATCAGATAAGACTTCGAAGAGGGAGAGAAAAAGGCTTATGCATCAGGAACTTTACTTATATGTTGCCTTCTTTTTTATCTATTCCTTTTTAGGGTGGGTGACAGAAGAAATATTTGCGGCTTTTAAATATGGCCGTTTTATCAATCGGGGATTTTTGAATGGGCCGATGTGTCCCGTTTATGGAATCAGCATGTTTGTCATATTTAATGTGCTCTCCGATTACAGCCTGCAGCCCTTTTGGCAGGTGATCGGAGCCATAGGGATTGTGACTGTGATTGAGTACGTGACGGGAGCCCTTCTTAGAAAGATAACAGGACGGCGTTTCTGGGATTACCGGAATATGCCTTACAATTTAAATGGATACATTTGTCTCAGATATTCCATTGCCTGGGGAATTCTGGCTGCAGTGGCGTTGTGGCTTGTTCAGCCTCCGATTTATATTTTGCTTCTTATCCTGCCGAAGCGGGCAGTTGAACTGGCGCTATGGGTTGTGGGTATCGTGTTTATTTTCGACCTTGGTGTGACTCTGGCAGCTTCCCTGCATTTAAATTTAAAGGGCGGCATGGCAGAAAATGTGGCGAGCCAGGCAAACCAGGTGCGTAAGCATATGGGAAGACGGATATTTATGGCGGTACAGCGCCGTATGTATACGTCCTTCCCGGAATTAAAAAGTCAGGAGCCTTCGGAAGAAAAGGGCTTTGGTCAGGTGAGTGGGCGTACTTTTGCAAAAGGGCTTTGCCTGGAAAAGCTGATCTGGATGTTCTTTATCAGCGGCGTGGCAGGGGATATTGTAGAGACAATCTATATGTGGGCGACGACGGGACAGGTCATGAGCCGGAGCAGTTTTCTCTACATACCCTTCAGCATTGTCTGGGGCGCCGGCGGCGCTTTGGGGGTCGGATTGCTGGATTCGGTGAAAAAAAGCCGTATTCTTATTTTTCTGGGTGGCTTCTTTTTTGGCGGTGTGTTTGAATATTCCTGTTCGGTGCTTGCGGAATTTCTTTTTGGGACTACCTTTTGGGATTACAGCCATATTCCTTTTAATCTGAATGGACGGATTAATCTGTTGTTTTGCGGATTCTGGGGAATTGCAGCCCTTGTGCTCATTCGTCTGATTTATCCGGTGGTCAGCCGCTGGATTGAAAAAATTCCTTTGATTTCGGGGACGATTCTGACCTGGGTGTTGACAGTAATCATGATACTTACGGCTTTGGTTTCGTCGATGGCTATTACCCGATATGTACAGCGACAGTCGTCGATTCCACCGAAGAGTGTTGTTGGGGAATTTCTGGATGCCCAGTATCCGGACGCCCTGGTTGAAAGTGTTTATCCATATATGAAAATTGTAAAATAAAAAAAGAGAGCTTAGTCAAGATATTCAATGTCCTGGCTAAGCTCTTTTTTTAACTCAATTCTTTGATTCGTTGTATGGTCATTTGGACGGCTTTGTCGATAAACTGCTGTAAAGGTCCGGTGGAAAGCATGGCGATCCGGGTGTTGCAGCTGTCGAATGGAATGAGAATCCGCAGAGCATCGCTCTGACCGACAGCGTTGGCCATTTTCGGAGATAATTCACCGAGAATGGAATCCGGTACGACGATGGCGACCACACCGACGATAATATCGGCCTTACGGACATTTGTGACAATGGCATTTTCCCCGGTGGCCCCGTCGGTCGCTCCGGCCTGCATCATATTGGAGGTGGCTGCCGCGTTGGTGCCCAAAGCCCGGATAATGACCGGCAGGTCCTTCGGAAGCTGTTTTCTCAGACTCTCAATATATTGACGACCGATGCCGCCGCCCTGTCCGTCGACAACGGTAATGAGGATGTCATTTTTTATCATAAGTGCCGTCTCCTTTTACCAGCGGCCGAACTCAGACAGTTCAAGGCCTTTATTTTTGTCCAATACCGTATTGACAGCCCATTCGTGGATAAAGAGCAGGAGCGGATTGCCTTTCAGGTCTTTAATCCGTTTCATGTCGGAAGTTCCGTTAATACGTGCAACATCTGTATCAGGACTTGTTACCCAACGGATATATTCATGCGGCATAGTGTCCATGCGGATTTCAACACCGTATTCATTTTCAAGACGGAATTTTAATACGTCAAACTGAAGAACACCGACAACGCCGACGATGATCTCTTCCATACCCGTATTGTATTCCTGGAAGATCTGAATAGCACCTTCCTGGGCAATCTGGGTGACACCCTTGATGAACTGTTTACGTTTCATTGTGTCCACCTGGCGGACCTTGGCGAAATGTTCCGGAGCAAAGGTCGGGATGCCTTCATAGGCAAATGTTTTTCCCGGAACAGAAATGGTATCGCCGATAGAGAAGATGCCCGGGTCAAAGACGCCGATAATATCTCCCGCATAGGCCTCATCAAGAATCTTTCGTTCCTGAGCCATCAATTGTTGAGGCTGAGAAAGTTTCAGTTTCTTTTTGCCCTGAACGTGATAAACGTCCATGCCGGCTTCGAACTTGCCGGAACAGATGCGCATGAAAGCGATACGGTCACGGTGGGCTTTATTCATATTTGCCTGAATCTTAAAGACGAAGGCAGAAAAGTCTTTATCAAAAGGACTGATTTCTCCCATGTCGGATTTCCTTGGCAGCGGATGGCTTGTCATTTCAAGGAAATAGTTGAGGAAAATTTCAATACCGAAATTTGTCAGCGCAGAGCCGAAAAATACCGGTGTCTGTTTGCCGTGACTGACTTTCTCAATGTCGAATTCAGCACTGGCTCCGTCCAGAAGTTCAATATCGTCCTGAAGGGTCTGGAACAGCTCATCGCCGACCATGCCGAGCAGCTCCGGAGAATCAACATCGAGATTTTCGGAGGCAACTTCCTTTTGTCCATTGGCAAAGGCAGTAAAGGTCGTCACATGTTTGGCGCGGCGGTCATAGACACCGCGGAATTCCTTACCCGAACCAATCGGCCAGTTCATCGGACAGGTAGCGATGCCGAGAACAGATTCAATCTCATCCATCAGTTCAAACGGATCGTTGGCATCTCGGTCCATTTTATTAATAAAGGTAAAAATCGGAATATCTCTGAGTAGACATACTTTAAACAGTTTTTTGGTCTGGGCCTCGACACCCTTCGAAGCATCGATGACCATGACAGCCGAGTCGGCGGCCATCAGTGTCCGGTAAGTATCTTCAGAGAAATCCTGATGTCCCGGTGTATCCAGAATATTAATGCAGTATCCGTCATATTCAAACTGCAGTACGGAGGAGGTAACGGAAATACCTCTCTGTTTTTCAATTTCCATCCAGTCAGAAACTGCATGTTTCGCTGTTTTCTTTCCTTTGACCGAACCAGCCAGATTAATGGCACCGCCATAGAGAAGGAATTTCTCGGTCAGAGTTGTTTTGCCCGCATCCGGATGGGAGATGATGGCAAAGGTTCTTCGTTTATTAATTTCTTCTTTTAAATTTGCCAAGGGAATACCTCCAAATCATATCTGTTTCATAATCACTAAATTTAAATTATATCTTATAGCCGAAGCCAGTGTCAATATAAAGAACAAATTTGATTGACTTATGTAAAATCCATGTTTAAAATAGGAAAAAAGGGGTGTAAAAATATAATGGAAAAAGCAGAAAAAAGAGGAAAAAGAGGCGGAGCAGCGCTGGCTGTCCGGGTGGTGCTTGCCCTGCTTTTGGCCGTGATTCTTGTCGTTGTGGGATACGTGGTTTATCTGCAGGCAAATTATTACCGGATTGCGGATCATACAGCGCTGGAAGTGGAAAACAATGGGGAGAATACGCTCAAGATTGGCGATACATATACGGCAGTCATCTATAATATCGGTTTCGGTGCCTACGGGCCGGATTACAGCTTTTTTATGGATACAGGAGAGATGAAGGACGGCACGAAAACTTCAGGAAAATACGGAAAGGCCATGAGTCTGGATTCTGTTGAAACCCACACGGAAGGGGCTGCCGGGGTCATTAAAAATTTAAATGCGGATTTTTATCTGCTTCAGGAAGTGGATGTGGATGCGGACCGAAGTTATCATGTGAACCAGGAAGATTTTATAAAAGCCGGGATGAACGGTTATGCCAGTGTCTTTGCCAATAACTTTCATTCAGCCTATCTTTTTTATCCTTTTAATGACCCTCATGGAGCAGTACAGGCCGGGCTTTTAAGTTTCAGCCGTTATCATATTTCAGAGGCGGAGCGGCGAAGTTACCCGGTGGATAATAGCTTTATCACAAAGTTTACGGATTTGGACCGTTGCTTTGCTCAAATGCGCCTTCCGGTAGAGGATGGTCGGGAGCTGGTGTTGATCAACAGCCATATGTCGGCCTATGATGAGGGCGGCACCATCCGCGCGCAGCAACTGGAATTATTAAATTCGGTGATAGCCGAAGAATATGCTAAAGGTAATTATGTCATTGTGGGCGGAGATTTTAACCATGCCATGGGTGAAGAAGTGGCAGAGGGATTTCCTTCAGAGCAGAAGTTTCCTTCCTGGGTAGCAGTGCTGACGGAAGAGGATCTGGTCAATGGAGTCCGAATCGTGCGGGCAGATAATGAACTGGAAGTGCCGACCTGCCGGGGCGCTGACATTGTTTATACAAAGGGTGTGAATTATACGACGGTTGTCGACGGTTTCCTTGTGACGGATAATGTCCGGGCAACGGCGGAAAATATCGATACAGATTTTGCCTACAGCGATCATAATCCGGTGAAGCTTCGGTTTGAATTAATAAAATAAGATGAGAAATATAGGGAAACTCCTGTTTTGGTATGCAGCCAGGACAGGAGTTTTTAAATTTTTTAAATATTTTGTATGATTTTCTGTGGGAAAGGGGTCTAATAAGTACAAACAATCGTTGGTACCGATGAGTTTTGAGGAGGCGAAGTAGTGAAAGAAGATAGTATAGAACGATGGGTGAAAAAAGCCATACGCGGTAATGTAGATGCTTATGGACAGTTAGTTGAATTGTATAAAACATATTTATACAAAATGGCCTGGCTTTATGTGCGAAATGAAGATTTGGCTCTCGACGTCGTGCAGGAGAGCATTCTTAAAGGATTTCGGCAGATAAAGACGCTGAAGAAAGAAAAATATTTTAAAACCTGGATGACGCGCATTTTGATCAACACAGCAAAGGACATGATGGAGCAGCAGAGACCGGTGCTGCAGTTAGAGCAGGTGAGCGAGGCGGCGGCAGAGAGCCGGAACAATGTGGAAGAGAAAATGGATTTGTGCGACGCTATACACAGGCTGCCGGAGCAGTATCAGTCGGTGGTCATATTAAAGTATTTTAATGATATGAAGTTGTCGGAGATTGCGGAAATACTGCAGATACCGGAGGGATCCGTATCGGCCTATCTGTTTCGGGCAAAGCAGGAGTTAAGAAGTATTTTGAAGGAGGGATATCAATATGCATAAATGGATGGAAAAGGTTCCTGTGTCTGAAGCGTTGGACCAGGTTGTAGAAAATAGTCTGAATCAGTTGAAGTTTGAACAGAAGAGGCAGCGCAGACGCCGATGGGCGGCAGCCAGCGGTGTGACGGCAGCGGCTTTTGCCGTAGTTGTTGTTTTCTTTGGAACCCATCCGGCTCTGGCCAGCAAACTTCCATTTATTGGTCATTTGTTTGAGCAGGTCGAAGAGGATGTTTCTTATTCGGGAAAATACAGTGAGAGGGCGGAAGCTTTAATTTCTGTGGAAGATGCGGAACGGATGGAGCAGGGAGAAATTTCGGATTCATCTTACGTTCAGACATCCAACGGAGTTACGGTAACTATATCGGAGGTTTACTGTAATCAGTATGCCTTGTATCTGGCGATGCAAATTTATAGTGAAGAAGGATTTCCAGAGGATTTTAATGGGCGCAACATGGAAAACAAAAATTATGGTTATGACACGGTAGGCTATTATGCAGAGTCTGATTATGGAAACAATTTATTTGGAGTTTCTGCAGAACCTATTGAGGGGTATTTTGAGGACGAGCATACTTTTATCGGCATCTATCGGGACGATGTTCATAAGGTAATGGATGAAACGACAAATGAATTTGTTTCCGCACCAGAGTCTTTTACTTATAAGCTGACTTTTTATGATTTTTGGGGTGATTCTGAAGGCGGCGGTGAATTTAAAACCGTGGAACCGGACGGAACAGAATTTTCTTACTTTGATGAAGAACGTAAACATTATCAGGGAGAATGGCATTTTGAAATGGATATTCAGCAGGACGATTCTCAGACTCAGATTATTGATGTGGAACAGGTTGGCGATGCAGGTGTTGGAATCAAAGAAGTGGTAAAAACACCTTACGAGGTGACGGCAAACCTCGTTGTGCCAGGAGGGAAAACGGTTGATGATTATATGCTGGTTATATGTGATGCCGACGGAGATATACTTCCATATCAGGGAGATTCTACATTCTTGTATAATATATATCAAAAGAATACGGATAGAGTTTATGTGTTTGTCTGTGATAGTGACCAGTATTTTAGTGAGTTAAAGAAATATCGGTGGGATGGCGATTATGAGGAGAAAAAGAAAGAAAAAACTTTTGCCGGGTATTTATCTGAGCATGCTCTGGCGCAGGCGGAGGTGACCTTTGAATAAGAAAAAATAAAGGATTGTTCCGGCAGAAAGTTAATGTTATACTGTCTAAAGGGCTTGTGACTTTGACTTGGAAAGGTGGGAATTCGATGAGTAATATTCAGGAAATAGAGACTTCCGTCGGAACATTTATGGCCGACCGGGTGGAATTTTATGAAAATGGTGTGGTGAAATCGGCAGAGCCGGAGCAGCAGGTGTTCTTCAGCCATGAAACAGGGCTGTACATTGCTTATGATAATACACCGTTAAAAGATGAAGAGCATTTGCCTACACTGGAGTTTGAACCGGATGGCCGTGTAAAGGCGCTTCGGACAGTAGGGACGGGACTGATCTGCCGTTCGAAGGATGGGAAGGCGCTTCGGATCGGTGCGGAGTGGCGGCCGGACCCGCGGGAGACAGGCGCTAACGTACTGATTCCGATTCGTATTCAATTTTTGGAAAATGAACTGCTGGTGACAGACAGTGATGGTCAGGATCATCATTTACCTTTGGATACTTATGAAATTCAGGTGGACTATCT
>CABRLU010000086.1 GCA_902471845.1 uncultured Lachnospiraceae bacterium
AAAAAGGGCATTGCCAAAGCAATGCCATTTTAACAAGATTGCCTGCGTCCCTCAGTCCGCATTAAATTTTCCAAGAAATTCTTTCATTCGCTGATTTTGTGAATTAAATACTGTCTCCGGTGAACCTTCCTCAACAATGACCCCTTTATCCATGAAAATAACATAGTCGGACACATTTCTCGCAAAGTTCATTTCATGAGTAACGATGACCATGGTCATTTTTTCCGCCGCCAGGTTTTTAATGATTTTTAGAATTTCTCCCGTGAGCTCCGGGTCCAGGGCCGACGTTGGTTCGTCAAAAAACAATATCTTCGGATTCATCGCCAAAGCCCGCGCAATAGATACACGCTGCTGCTGACCGCCGGATAACTGGTGCGGATAGGCATTGGCCTTATCCGAAAGTCCCATCTTACGGAGCAGTTCTTTGGCCTCCTCGAACACCTCTTCTTTATTTCGATGCTGCACCCTTAATGGTGCGTCCGTAATATTTTTAATGACCGAATAATGGGGGAATAAATTAAAGTTCTGAAATACCAGACCATAATAACTGTGAATTCGCTTTAAATCGGCCGCCTTCGCATAAGCGGCTCTGCCGCCCTCACTTTTTGCCGCCGCTTCACCCATATAAATGATATCTCCGTCATCAATCTTTTCAAGCATAGTAGCGCACCGAAGCAGTGTGGATTTCCCCGAGCCGGACGGCCCGATGATACTCAATACCTGTCCTTCATTTACCGTCAGAGAGATATCTTTTAAAACTTCAAGACCGTCGAAGCTCTTTTTTATATGATTCATTTCCAGTAAATTCATCCCTCATCCTCCTAACGATAATAACTCAGTTTCTTTTCCACATGATCAAAGAACATGGCTACCAAAAGATTAAAAATATAATAAAATACGGCAGCAACCACAAATGGCATCATCGAAGACTGGGCGGCCACCAACTGCTTTGTCAGTGTAAACATTTCCGCCACAGCCAGGGTAAAGGCCAAAGATGTATCTTTAACAAGGGTGATCGTTTCATTTGCCACCGCCGGAATGATCCGCTTAACAACCTGAGGCATCACAATATGAATAAAGGTCTGGCTTCTGCTGTAACCAAGCAATTTTGCCGCCTCATACTGGCCTTCCGGAATAGCCGAAATACCACCCCGGTAAATCTCGGCAAAATAGGCCGCATAGTTTAACGCAAATCCGATCAGCACCGCATTCAAACGATAAGAACGGGTGATCGGAATTCCAAAAATAAAATAAGGGCCAAAATAAACTACCAACAGCTGGAGCATCAATGGTGTTCCACGCATAATGGATATGTATACCTTCGCGAGAATCGAGAGAATTTTAAATTTTGACATACGGACAAGGGCCAGACCAAGACCGAGAATCAACGAGGACACCAGTGTCACAAAAAAAATCTCAATGGTCACACCCATACCGCTGGATAACTGTTTTATAATATCTGTAATTGCCATGAATTGACCTCCTTAAAGGTTCACACTAAGCTAAAAAACGTCCTGCATAGTGTTCAACAGTAAAAGGGAGCGATATTGCTCGCTCCCCTGATGTCCGTATACTTTATTTGCCAATACAGATGTTGTCTTTATTTATGTCGTATTTATCAGCAATTTTATCAACAGTACCGTCGGCTTCCATCTCAAGCAGTGTGGCCCATACCTGATCGCGAAGTTCTTCGTTGCCCAGTTTGAAACCGATACCATACTGTTCTGTGGAAATTACATCATCCAGGATAGTAATATTCTCATTTTTGCTCTGTTTCGCTTTTGCTACGCCTTCATCCATGGCAACAGCATCTGCGGAACCAGCCTCAAGCTCCATCAATGCGGATTCATATTCCTGTACTTCGATCAGCTCACCGAAGGAATCGGCCAATGCCTTAATCTCAGCGTTTTCTTCATCCTTTAATGCTGCCAGTGCGGAAGAGTCTGCCTGAACCAATACAATCTTTCCGGCCAGATCTGCTGCGGAAGTAATGCCTCCGTCTTTCTTTACGGCAAATACCTGTGTATTATCTACATAAGGCTCTGTCCATGTATATTTGTCCTCACGGCCATTCATTGTAAATCCGTTCCAAATACAATCAATTGCTCCGGAATTTAATTCTGCGTCTTTGGCATCCCAGTCAATCGGAGTTTTTACAAGCTCCCATCCGTTACGATCACAGACTTCCTGTGCCAGATCCAGGTCAAAACCAACATATTCGCCATTTTCCTGATATCCATACGGTGGGAAGCTGGCATCGAAACCAACAGTAAATGTGGTCCGCTCACCGTCCACTGCTGTTGTCTCTCCGTCTGCTTTGCTCTCAGCACCTGTTTCTGCTGTTGTCTCTGCTTTTGTTTCTGCTGCTTTATTACCGCATCCTGTTGCCAGACATCCTGCTGCCAACACTGCGGCTACCATAAATGCCACATTTTTTTTCATTATTTTTTCCTCCCAAATTCCCTTGATAATCCGTTCTGTTATTTATGTAACGCTTTATCATAGTAGCATAAAAACGTATTTGTGTCAATACGAAAAACACGCCTGCGGTGCCTTTCTCCGCATATTATGGTACAAAAAAGATGCTGCCCTTCGACAGCATCTTCTTCGTATTTTCTTATGTTAATCTTCCAGATATTCTCTATAGTCGGCTTCGCTGGCAAATAACATATATTTACCTTCAACCAATCCCATATATCCCTCTGTCACTGCATATCCTTTCATGTTATCAACCACCTTTTCATTAAGATGGCCTCATTGTAAAGGATTCAGTGTCCCATAAAACGGACTTAGAGACGAATTGTCACAAAAATATCGTAAATAGCCTTGATGGCTGCCTCAAAATCTTTGTCCTGAACACCAATGATGATATTCAACTCACTGGACCCCTGGTCAATCATCTTAACATTGACATTTGCATGAGCCAGTGCGGAGAAAATTCTTCCGGCAGTACCCCGGGTCGCTTTCATACCCCGTCCGACAACAGCGACCAGGGCCAAATCGCCCTCCATTTCTATGGAATCCGGATGAACCGCACGATGCAGATTTGCAAGGACGGCCTGTTCTTTCTGCTGGAACTCATCCTGATGCACAAAAACGGTCAAAGTATCAATGCCGGACGGCATATGTTCAAAGGAAACGCCTTCCTTTTCAAATGCCTCAAGAACCCGTCGGCCAAAGCCGACCTGTGCATTCATCATATCTTTTTCAATCGTAATCGATACAAAACCTTTCTTTCCGGCAATACCGGTAATGGTATATTCCGGTTTCACACAGGTACTTTCAACGATAAAAGTTCCTTCATCCTCCGGCGCATTGGTATTTCGGATATTAATCGGAATGCCTTCTGTGCGCACCGGGAAAATCGCATCTTCATGAAGGACGCTGGCTCCCATATAGGAAAGCTCCCGCAGTTCTTTATAAGTTACCGTATGAATCGGTTTTGGATTCTCGATAATCCGAGGGTCAGCCACAAGGACACCGGAAACATCGGTCCAGTTTTCATACATATCAGCCAATACAGCCTTGGCAACAACCGAACCGGTAACATCGGAACCGCCCCGGGAAAATGTCTGAACCCTTCCATCAACGCCACATCCATAAAATCCCGGAATAACTGCTCTCTCAACTTTATTCAGCTTCTTGCCCAATGTATTGTAAGTCTTTTCCTGGTCCAGCCGTCCATCCTTACGGAAGAAAATATATTTCACCGGATCAAGAAATTCATACTCCAGATATTTTGCCATAACAAGACCATTTAAGTATTCTCCTCTGGAGGCTGCATAATCAATGCCTTCTTTATTTTTAAAGGCCGTTTCAATGGTCTTAAATTCATCATCCAATGACATATCCAGAGATAATCCCTGAATAATCTCATTATACCGCGCTTTAATCTGTTCGAGAAGTTCGCCAAAATCCTCTCCGGCCACGGCCGTCTCATAACAGTGATAAAGCAGATCGGTCACTTTGATATCCTTCGCGAAACGTTTGCCCGGTGCGGAAGGAATCACATATTTTCTGTCCGGGTCGCTTTTGATAATATTACCTACCTTTTTAAACTGTTCAGCGCTGGCCAGGGAACTGCCGCCGAACTTTACAACCTTCTTCATCTGAATAGCCTCCAAATAATATTCTCTTGCTTTTTAAAATTATATAACAGAATCCCCATTTGTCAACGTTTTCTTACAAAACTTATGGTAGCCACCGCCCGCAAAATAATATATAATATCTGTATGCCCGACATCCGGACAAGCGGATTGGGCAAAAGCCCGAAGGAGGTTGCTCATCATGAAAAAACGTATACTATTTGTTGTAAATCCGAGTTCCGGCACTGTAAAAATCAAGGATAGCCTTTTAGATGTCTGCCAGATTTTCTGTGAGGCCGGTTATGACCTGACTTTAAATGTCACAAAATATATTTCTGATGCCATCAAAGAAGCTTTAAACGGAGATATCCATTATGATCTGGTTGTCTGCAGCGGCGGTGACGGAACCTTTAACGGAATGGTATCTACTCTTGTTCCCCTCGAAGAACATCCGTCTATCGGTTATATCCCATCGGGAAGTACGAACGATTTTGCCCGCAGCATCGGGCTGAACGGAAACTCCACAGATATTGCCCGCCAGATTATGACCGGTTCTCCGCGCAAACTTGATATTGGGGCCTTTAACCAGCTTTATTTTTCCTATGTGGCGTCTTTCGGCGCTTTTACGGAAGCTTCTTATAACACACCTCAATCTTTGAAAAACCGTCTTGGCCACCTGGCCTATCTTCTGGAAGGTGTTAAAGACCTTTCAACCATTGAACCATGCCACATGAAAATCGTCCATGGTGACGAAGTCATGGAAGGGAATTATATCTGGGGTGCTGTCTGCAACTCTACGTCCATCGGCGGTATGATTCGTCTGAATAAAGAACTTGTCGATTTCAATGACGGCCTTTTTGAGGTTATGCTTATCAAAATGCCAAAAACGCTGATTGACCTGACTAAGATTGTTGTTTCTATCAATACCCAGTCCTATGACCCGGATGTGGTTACCTTTTTCCAGGCCAGTACGTTGGATATTTATCCTGAAACTGAGATTCCGTGGACGCTGGACGGCGAATACGCCCCTGGAAGTAAAGAAATTCATATTGAGAACATACACGACGCTCTTCAAATCATTATTTAACATTTTCACATTTTTTCTCGGTTTTCATACATTAATAGTAAAATGAGCGATTCTCCGAAAGGAGCTTTTATGAATTACCGACAAAATATGGCTCCGTGCTGCCAGCCAATGAACCGGTCCATGCCGGCTCCGGCGGCACCAGCCTGTGAAAATATCAGCACCTATCCTATCGCCATGGCCTATGTGCCGATGCAGACCTTTCAGACAACATTTGACTTGAACCGAAGTCTGGAAGTCGGCACGATTTTCCCTGAACTTCATAAACCATTCTGCGGAAAGAGGTGTGTGCGATGAGAAATTTATGTCAACTTTCCCAGTCCCAGTTATTTGATTATATTAATAAAGTCAGCTTTGCTGTTAATGATATTACCCTGTTTCTCGACTCCCATCCAAAGAATCAGGAAGCTCTGGCTTATTTTCACGAACACAGCGAACTCCGAAATGCGGCATTAAAGGAATATGCCCGCCGCTTCGGTCCTTTAACCATCGACACCGCCAACGACGCTGCCAGCAATTCCTGGGAGTGGATTCATCAGAAATGGCCTTGGGAAGGAGGTAGCTGCTCATGTGGAACTATGAGAAACGATTGCAATATCCGGTAAATATCACACAGCCAAATGCTCAGATTGCCCAGGTAATCATGAGTCAATACGGAGGCCCTGATGGTGAAATGGGGGCTTCCATGCGTTATCTCTCACAGCGTTTTGCCATGCCGAACCGTCAGGCCATGGGAATGCTGACCGATATTGGAACAGAAGAGCTGGCCCATCTTGAAATTGTGGCGACCATTGTCACTCAGCTCACCCGAAACTTATCCATGGAAGAAATCAAGAAGTATGGCTTCGATAAGTATTATGTTGACCACACGATTGGTATCTGGCCTCAGGCGGCCGGCGGCATTCCGTTTAATGCCTGTGAATTCCAGTCCAAAGGGGACCCGATTACCGATTTGTTTGAAGATATGGCTGCCGAACAGAAAGCCCGTTCAACCTACGATAACATCCTTCGTCTTGTAAAAGATCCGGAAGTAGCCGACCCAATCCGCTTCCTCCGCGCCCGTGAAATCATACACTTCCAGCGTTTCGGTGAAACACTGCGGATTTTACAAGAACAGTTGGATTCCAAAAACTTCTACGCATTCAACCCTTCCTTTGATGCACCGACCACATGCCCGCCATGTGCTAAATAAAAGAAAAACGCCGCCGCTCCACAACCTGCTGACTGGCTGTGAAACGGCGGTTTTCTCTGATTATTGAACTTCCTTCCAGTATGGAATGGATACGGCCGCTCCCGATCTGGATACGGCAATAGATGCTGCTTTGGACGCTGTCCTTAACGCCTTTTCCGGCGACTCTCCAGCTGCTGCACACTTGAGGAAATATCCTGTAAACGTATCGCCGGCTCCCGTCGTATCCACCACATCCACCTTGAATGCTTCCTGATAACATTTCTTTTCGCGGGACCGATATAAAACACCCTGGCCGCCTAATGTCAGTACCACTTCCATATTCGGATAAGATTCCACCAGAGCATCGGCAATCTCTTCCGGCATCTTTTTTCCGGTCAGCCATTCACCTTCAATTTCATTCAGCAAAAGCCACCGGACTTTTCCTAGATGGCACTGACGGATGACCTCATTGGCCGGTGAAGGATTCAGAGCAATCTGCATCCCCCGCTCCCAGGCCCGATCTATAATCTCCGGCACCAAATTTATTTCATTTTGAAGCACCAGAATATCACCGGCTTGAAAATTGCTCAACACCTCATCAATAAAGACTGAATCCATAGTTTGATTTGCACCATCATAAAGGATAATGGCGTTCTGTCCCGCATTACTCACCTGGATGATTGCTTTTCCCGTATTGCAGTCCGACTCCCGAATCAGATTCACCTGAACGCCGGACTGACGCATTAACTCTACCAGCCAGAGACCGTCAGCTCCGATTTTCCCGGCGTGATACACGTCGGCTCCCGCCCGGGCCAGGGCCACCGACTGATTTAATCCCTTACCCCCGGGAAACACCTCAAATCCCAGAGACTTTTTCGTTTCCCCCGGCTGTACAAAGTCATCCACATGATACACGTTGTCAATATTTAACGAACCAAAATTTAGAATTCTCATCTTAACCCCCCCCATTTTCTAATCTTCTATAATACTATCAAATGATTTCGTTTGCATCAAGACATTCATATGTTTTATCAACTGCGCCAAATAAAATCTGAGTGTATCTGGTAACATCCCCCATTTATTGTTATAATAAAAGCAAATGTTACAAAGAGGTGGAGGTAATTATGAAATCTTTGAAAATCACTTTAGCTATTTTCACAGGTGCCGCACTTATGATGCTTTCCGCTTGTGGAAAAAAAGAGTCTGCACCGATCGACCAGTTCTGTTGGGAACAGATATCCGAATATACGGTTACGGAAATCCCGCCGGAAAACACCGATCCGACAGATCCCTTTTCCGAAAACTATGTTTCGGTCACTTTGACAGCTCCGGACTACTTCTCTCTGCTCACTGAACTTGCAAAAGAAGATTCAGCCAAAGAAATTACTTCAGATATGCTTGCTAAAGCTATTAAAAATCATCCGGATGCCGTCAAAGAATACACATTTACCGCATCATCTTCGGATGAAGCCAATATTCGTAACGGATTTTTCGACGCCATCGCTCATGATCTGGCAGTGGAAGCCATTACCAATACGGAATATACGGAGAAATGGAGTGTGGAAGAATGAAACGAATTTTAAGTACCCTATTAGCATTAAGCATGATCGCCTCATTATGCACCCCTGTGTATGCTGCTGAAACATCTGGCGCAAATGATGGTTTTCCTCTTTCTGAAGGCTTAGTTGAATATCTGGCTACCGACAAAGATGAATTACTTATGAATCCGAATAATTATGGATATATGGTTCTGGTCGAAAATCTGAGTAGCAATGCTACTTCCTCTGTTTTGATGCATTCTGCCGATGAGTTGACCGGGACTGGATTGACTCCGGGTCAGGAAGAATACACCCGGGTTCTCACCGATCTTATGATTTCTTATGAAATGTATCAGACCGAAAGCCTGTCTGCCCAGTATGCGGACGCAACGGAAGCACTGACCCACTCTCAGGCCGAATTTGATAACCTTCTTGCATTCATCGAAGAGCATGCAGATGAAGAATTAAAAACTGCCGCATCAAATCTGCGGACAAACATGAAAACTGCCCTGGAACTCAAACTCGAAACCAGCGCCCCTTCGTCGGGCACTGATCCTCAGGCTGTCAACGGACAGTTTCTCACCGATGACTTCATTTCCAGTTTAATGGAAACCGAAGAATATTCGCAAAATGAAACATTTCGTTCCTTTGTCCTCTGTGCCTTATTCAGCCGTACCAATGCAAACTACGTCAGGGCTTTTACCGAATCCGGCTCATCCCAGGACCCTCTGCCGCTGGTATATGTCAATCAGCCCGGCAAGGATTTAATGAAACGCCTGCAGGAACTAACAGCTTTTTATGAAATCAGTTGCATTTTACAAACCCAACTGTCCGACCTGGCATCTGAGTTTTCCAGTCAGTCTCCTTCTGTGGACTCTGAGGATATTGCCGAAAAATATAATTTCTATTCGGACTTTTTAATCATGTGCCGAACCCATGGGGAATATTATCTGTACAGTATTGCCGCCCTGAATGAAGATTTGCTTTCATGGCTTGGCGTCCAGAATATCGAAGAGGCCAAACAATGGTGCAGTCAGAAGTACAGTAAAATTAAGGAAATTGAAACTGAACTGGAAAAGGCTCAGGCCCCAGGTATAGACTATGAAAATCTTGTTACGGATGCCTACTCTAAAACCCTCGAATCCAGTGGGAAAACTCTTTCCTTCCGGATTCCTGAAATTCATCTGGACAGCCCGGAAGTCGAACAGATCAACAATGACATCTATACGACAATGATGGCTTATGTTGAAGAAGCTGAAACCCTGGATATTTATTCCCTGACCTGCGGCAATGCTTCTTATGAATGGACGACATGTGGAGATATTTTATCTCTCATAATTAAATACGATATGCATCCATTTACAGAGGCCTACTCTAACTATTCCATCTACAATATTCATTTGACAACCGGCACACAGCTGAATACAGAAACATTTTTACAGCTTTATGGCATGTCTAAAGAAGAGTACTACGAAACAGCCAAAATGGCCTTAGGCTCTTATTGGTGGGACATGTACTACGATTTTACGACTCAGGAGAATCTTTCTGACACCTTAATTAAGATCGCCCAGGAACAGTTGACCACAACAATGTCTACAGATAACATTGATGGAGCCAAACCGTATATCAATGCAAATGGCGATTTATGTATCATCTGCAGGATTTATACGATGGCCGGCGCAAATAGTACACCTTTCTCCATCAACCTGGCACATTTTGAATTGTCCCCTTATTACTCAGAAACAATCCCATCAGCGACTGCCCCCGCCGCTGTGACTCCGGAAACAGCAGCTCCGACTCCGGAAACAGCAACTCCGACCCCGGAAACAGCAGCTCCAAGTGTCACTATCTCTGAGGAAGAGGCAAGAGCTATTGCAGAATCTTATTGGAATTTCCACGAGGGAGACATTGCCGAAGAAACCGGATTTCCTTTAGGGGTACAGATGCAGGATTCTCCGCCATCCAGCGATGAGTACCGTTTCGCACTTCGCTGGCTTGTCGATAACTCGCACTGGTCCACACTGGATGCCATCTACATAAATCCAACCACCGGTGAATGCCGATCGGCCTATTAAAAAATATCGCGGTACCACAACCTGTGATATGTACCCAGAATCCTGGACACATATTTATTAACTAGGCAACACAAATGGA
>CABRLU010000087.1 GCA_902471845.1 uncultured Lachnospiraceae bacterium
ATTTCGTCTCCCGGATAGGTTTCCAGAATAGGGGTGGCCGGGTCGCCGTGAACCAGGGAACTAAAGATATAGGCCGGGTCATCCTGGCTTTTCAAACGTTCCCGCATTGGTTCGCACCGATAATTAATACCCATTACGCCCGGGTCATTGTGGGAGCCGGGTACTGGCGGAGGATTCAGGGCATTACCGTCTTTGTCAAAGAGAAAAGCAAAATCATGGACGAATAGAGTAAATTCCCGGAAGGAGGAGCCGTCTCTGCGGCGAATTACTGCCTGGGTGCCGCGCCTCAGTTCTTTGCCGCTGCGGATACTGTGGAATGTGGCGCCGGCTTCTTCAATAATCATGGCACCGAATACGCCATGCATTTGATGGGAGTTGGCGAATAAGTGGTCATGGAAGAAGACGGTACGCAGTTCTGTGTCCGCAAAAAAGCGTTCAATCAGGGTTTCGTATTTTCTGGCTCCGGCAATGTTACTCCAGCCATTGGCTGCACCGTCGGATACGGTGGTGTCAAATTTGACCAGATGCACGTGGAATCCCGTGATGTCCGTTAAAGTTTTCATCTGGAAGGGACTTTCTTCAAGATATTCCGGGAGCAGGTTCGTAAAACGGATTTCAATACAGTCCCCGGCATTGGCACGGATGACCAGTGGTTCCACACGGATTTTTTGTTCTTCGACTTTGCGGATATAGGCGTCAAGGCCGCCATGGTATTCCAAATCTTCTTTCAGGACAAAAAAGCGTCCCTGGGGGTCGTTCCAGCCATAACTGTTGTAGGTTATTTTAGCCTGTATAAGGGCAATCTCAAATACTTTTGGGTTATCCGCATGGCAGGGACAAGTTTCGGAGTAGAGAGCGCCGGGAACAAAATTTTCGACGAAATTGGCCCGTTCCAGGTCTGTAGGTTCAATCTTATTGGTGCCGTCAGGATTTAAAATGCCCAAAGGCGGCTGAAGCGGGCGTTCGCCAAAGGTGCCGTTGATAAAATTAGGGTATCCCGGATGATCTTCATCCTTTGGCGGCGGTGCGGCTCTGTCTTTTAAAGGAAGGAGCGGCGGGATTTCCGTACCGTCAGGGAGTTTTCCTGTGCCGTCTTCCAATCGGTCATGTATTCTCCATAAGGTCCACATGCCTTCATGAAAATGAGGGTAGAGGTGACAATGAAAAATCACATCTCCGATGGATTCGGTCAGACTTCCGGCACCGTGGAGAATGTCCAGCGTATAGCATTCCTGAGGACTGATGGTGATGGAATCCAGTATGGTGGAAACCGGATTTTCTCCTTCCAGACGCCATTGGTGATTGTGGAGATGAAAAACATGAGTTTCCTTAACTCCGCCATGAATCAGCCGTATTTTTGCAGGATCACCCACGTAGGCGCGCAAAATAGGCGGCGCCGGGTCTCCATAAACCCAGGAACTCATGGAAATATCTTCTCCGCTGTCTGTGTGTTCATCGGTCAGAGGAGGACGGTTGCGCATGGGTTCGGAACGATAACTGATTCCCGTAGTGGAAGACGGCAGACCGGTGTGAGGGTCTGTCGGCGGGTTCCCGTTTTTGTCCCGAATTTCCAGCTCATCGTGGAAGAATACAGCATATTCCCGGAAAGCTGGTTTATCGGGCGAGTAGATATCTGCGAAAAGGCCGCTTTCCAGTTCGGCGCCCGTCTGAGGATCCAGCCATCTGGACTGGGCTGATTCCACAATAATAGCACCGAAAAGCCCGTGGATATTGGTTCCGTCTTCGCTGCTTCTCATATCACCCATATCATGGAACAAATAGACACCTTCCCGGGCAGCATACCAGGTGTAGGTGATCCGGTTCCTGGTTGTGGTGTCCTGGTTGAAGCCCACATTTGCTCCGTCAGAAGTCTGCACGTCGTATGCCATCCCCAAGACATGAATGGAAAGCGCCCGGTTCAGTGAATGGGAAAAAGAAATGACAACCTTTTCTCCCACATTTGCCCGGATGACCAGAGGTTTCACATCTTCATAGGGTTGGGGGATTTCCTGGGAAAAATTACGCAGAGCGCCTTCTCGGATACGTTTTGCATCTTTTTTTAAAACATATAAAAGCCCATTGGGGTCATGGTCTCCATATTTGTTGTAAACAATGGGAATTTCAATAGCTTCAATGTCATAATAACGAGTTTGGTCAGCGCAGGAATAATTACAAAGCTCCATTCAGACACCTCCTATCGTGTCCGTCCGGTCTCCAACACACGGATATAGTGGTTGGCTTCCCGGAGGACATGGTCTGCCAGCAAAGGCAGTATAATCGAAGAAATTTGACAGTCGAGAATACCCTTTGCTCCGGCGGCTTTAAAGTCGCGGTATTTCAGGGTCTCCATTAATGCCATTTCGGTCATCACGTTTGCCCGGCGGTCCTGGCGACAGGCTGTCTCGATAAGCTGTGCATATTCTTTGGAAAAATCATCGGCTGTTTTAATAAGCTCTGCTTCGGATGGATCCAGAAGACCGCGGATAAACCAGGCATGCTCCATCATAATCTGGTTCCAGAAAGCTTCCGTTTCATAGAGATTCTGGTAGGAAATATTTCTGTTCGACATGAGCTGCATTAAGATGTCACGGTACAGTCTGGCTTCACGCATAATGTGTTCGATGAGGAGCGGGTAATTGGCTGTGTAAAGCTGGCAGTGCTTCATTTTACACAGAATACGTTCTTTAAAGCGGATGAGTCCGTTTAACAGTTCAAGGGCGCGTTCATTTATACGGGCAACCGGTTCATATAGAGGTCGGTTTTCTTCACAGAGACAGCCGCAGTGCAGCGCCTGCGTCATTTTCGAAATTTTGCTGTCAATGGCAATGCCGCTTAAAGCCTCGGTCTTGTGTTCCGCAGGAATGGTAAATTCTGTAATCAGTTCATTGGAATTTAAAACCGCTTCATGAACATTTCCGGCGGAAATTTTGAGGGTATTATTTAAAAGTTCTTCAAATTTCCGGAGAAAATATTCGGCCTCTTCTATAAAATCTTTTTCACAGCAAGGAAAACCTGCTTTCAGAAAAAGAGCGTGTTCTTTCATGATCCTTGCGAAAAAAAGATGGGTTTCTATTGAAAGAGTGACATAATCTCTCATAGACATTCATACCTTTTTAGATTGGTTTCCTTATAATATATGTAAGATCTGGGGAAGCGGTACGGGAGAAACAGGATTCAAAAGAAAAGCAGGCTCCGAAGAGCCTGCAATATACTTTTTTAAATAAAAAATAGCGTATCCGGAAGGTTTTCCTTCAGGATACGCTGTATGCAGTTGATGGGAGTTGAACCCACACGAGTATTACCTCACTAGAACCTGAATCTAGCGCGTCTGCCATTCCGCCACAACTGCATTCGCTACAATATTCTGTTTGCGACTTTTTTATATTATCAAATAATTAAAAAATAATCAAGTCTTTTTTATAAAAAACTTTTGATAACTTTTAACATTTTTCTGGTTCCGGATAGGTTTCACCAAAAAGTTCTACAGTCATAGACTGGATTTTCTGAGGAACCTTTGGAGCATCCATGCGGTTGGTTGGGACAGTAGCGATTTTGTCAACCACGTTCATACCTTCGATGATTTTACCGAAAGCAGCATAAGCGCCGTCAAGATGCGGAGCAGCCTGATGCATGATGAAGAACTGGGAACCTGCCGAGTTCGGCATCATCGTCCGGGCCATGGATAATACGCCTGGGTCGTGTTTCAGGTTGTTTTCAAAACCATTCTGGGAGAATTCACCGCGGATGGAGTAGCCAGGGCCGCCCATGCCTGTGCCGTCCGGGCATCCGCCCTGAATCATAAAGCCTTTGATGACACGATGAAAGATTAAGCCATCATAATAGCCTTTCTGTACAAGGGAGATGAAGTTATTTACTGTATTCGGAGCGATTTCCGGATAAAGTTCAGCCTTCATCACATCGCCGTTTTCCATAGTGATTGTAACAATTGGATTTGACATGATAAATCCACCTTTCTTTTATAATTTCCACTTCCATATTGTAGCCGAAATTCCATAGGAAGTAAAGGCTTTTCATTGAATAAACCTATAAAATGTTCTATAATATGAGCATATCAGAAGTTGAGGAGGAAACTTGAAAATGGCCATTCTTGCGGTAAAAATCGACAATCTGGCAACACTGCGGATGAATGAATTTTTTGATTATGCAGGACACTGTTGGGCGCTCAGCCGCAGCAGAGACAGAGAAGATGCGGTAGGCGCCGAACTGGAAGATTTTTATGAAGGGACTGTGCGGAGCGGCCATATTGAAGGGGTTCCGGTTGTATTTATTCATGAGAATCAGGCCGTTGGCTGGTATATATCGGCGACGGTTTACCGCTACATCCGTCATCCGTCCCTCTTTCTGGAGGGTAATATCTGTGCGGATACGAGAAATGTACGGCTGTTGAAGTATCCGGTATCTGTTGAGGGCGTGGAATTTTCACAGGATAAAAATTATCTGGTCATCGAAAGCGGAGATGTGAGATATTTGCCGTTAAAATCACTGATCAATGAAGGCAGAGGGCCCTTTGAGGCTGTGGATTATGCAAAAACCATGGCGGATGGCCGGGGAAAAAATGTGGGAAGAAAAGAACGAATCAGCGGGCTTTTACAGAGATGCGAGGTGTTTGCGGCGGAGATCATGGAGGACAGGTGCCAGGGAATCGGTACGGTGAAGGCGCTGGCTGAGGCGGCCCTGGAAGTGACCCGTCTGGAAGCGGATAATGTAAATGGCTGGTACTATCTGGCCATGGCATACTATCAGCTTGGGACTGTGCGGAAGGGGTTGAAAGCGATTGACCGGGCGATCCGCCTGGAGCCGGATGGGGACGATCTGCTGGTCATGAAAGGAAATCTTCTGGTGAGCAATGGCTGTCTTGAAGAAGCGCTGCGGTGTTATGAGGAGGCTTATGCCATAAATCCGGAAGAAAGTTATCACGTGATGGCGGGGAGGGCCTGCGCTTGTATGGGCAACCCGGTGGCTGCGGAGCGGTACTATCAGAAGGTAAAAGACCCGGAGATTTTAAAAGCATTTGAAATTCAATTGAGTAAAAAGAAATTCATATAGGAGATGAAACAGGGGGCAGTGACATGGAAAAGTATATGATGGCATTGGATCAGGGAACGACGAGTTCCCGGTGTATTTTGTTTAATAAAGCCGGTGAAATTGTCAGTGTGGCTCAGCAGGAATTTTCGCAGATTTATCCAAAGGCCGGATGGGTGGAACACGACCCACTGGAGATATGGACAACTCAGATGAGCGTGGCAATCGCGGCGATGGGTAAAGCCGGAGTGACGGCGGAAAATATTGCGGGTATTGGAATTACGAATCAGAGAGAGACGACGGTGGTATGGGATAAAAATACCGGACTTCCGGTATACAACGCTATTGTCTGGCAGTGTCGGAGAACGTCGGAATATATCGATTCGCTGAAAACAAAGGGTTACGATCAGGACATTCTGGAAAAGACCGGGTTGATTGCAGACGCCTATTTTTCGGGAAGTAAGATTAAATGGATTCTGGAAAATGTGGAAGGCGCCAGAGAATTGGCAGAAAAGGGCGATCTGCTTTTTGGAACGATTGATACATGGCTGATCTGGAAACTGACCGGCGGCGAGGTTTTTGTGACGGATTATACAAATGCATCCCGGACCATGCTCTACAATATCCATGATTTGTGTTGGGATGAAGAAATCCTGGCGGTGATGAATATTCCAAAGAGTATGCTCCCGGAGGTAAAGCCCTCCAGTCATGTTTACGGATATACCAATGAGGGAATTCTGGGAGGAAAGATTCCGATCAGCGGCATTGCGGGAGACCAGCAGGCAGCCCTGTTCGGCCAGTGCTGTTTTGAACCGGGCGAAGCAAAAAATACATACGGTACGGGCTGCTTTTTATTAATGAACACGGGAAAGGAAGCAGTGGCTTCAAAAAGAGGTCTTCTGACGACCATTGCCGCCAGTGCAGACGACAGTGTAAATTATGCACTGGAAGGAAGTATTTTTATGGCCGGGGCGGCAATCCAATGGCTCCGGGATGAAATGCGGATGATCAAATCGGCTAAGGATTCGGAGGAATATGCTTTTGCAGTGGAGGATTCCAACGGTGTTTATGTGGTTCCGGCCTTTACCGGGCTTGGGGCGCCTTATTGGGATCAGTATGCCAGAGGCACGGTGGTCGGCCTGACCCGGGGTGTAAAAAAGGAGCATTTTATCCGGGCCACTCTGGAATCTCTGGCCTATCAGACCTACGATGTGTTGAAAGCCATGGAAGCGGATTCGGGAATCACACTGTCGGCTCTGAAGGTGGACGGCGGAGCCTGTGCGAATAACTTCTTAATGCAATTCCAGGCGGACATACTCAACACACCGGTGCACCGGCCGGAATGTGTGGAGACAACGGCACTGGGAGCTGCTTATCTGGCGGGCATTGCTGTAGGTTATTGGAAAGATACGGAAGATATTAAGGAAAATTGGAAGCTTGCCCGGACCTTTACGGCGCATATGGAAGAGAGCAGCAGAGAAAAGGCGATTTTCGGCTGGCACGAGGCAGTAAAACGGTCCTATGGATGGGCGAGATAGCGTAAGAAAGGGGAGAGTGACGTGACGTTAAAAGAATTGATTCAGCAGTCAGATAATATTGTGTTTTTTGGCGGGGCCGGTGTATCTACGGAGAGCGGTATCCCGGATTTTCGAAGTGAGACAGGAATTTATAATACAATTAAACGATACAACCGGTCACCGGAGGAGATATTATCCCATTCCTTTTTTGTAGCCCATCCGGATATATTTTATGATTTTTATAAAAGTACCATGCTTTATCTGGATGCAAAGCCAAATGCCGCCCATCTGGCGCTGGCAAAGCTGGAGGAAATGGGTAAGTTAAAGGCTGTCGTTACTCAGAATATTGACGGTCTGCACCAATTGGCCGGAAGTAAGCGGGTTTATGAGGTTCACGGTACGGTGCACCGGAACTACTGTATGCGCTGCCATGAATTTTATGACACCGAATATATTTTAAAAGCAGATGGTATTCCGAGATGTGAAAAGTGCGGGGGCATTATCAAACCGGATGTGGTCCTGTACGAAGAGGGGCTGGATGAAATGACGATCACAGCCAGTATTCACGCGATTCAGAAGGCGGACGTGCTGATCATCGGCGGAACTTCTTTAAATGTTTACCCTGCGGCAGGCTTTATACAATATTACAGGGGAGATAAGCTGGTTCTGATCAATAAGAGTGAAACACCATATGACAGGAAGGCAAATTTATTGATTCATGATAGTATTGGAAAAGTGTTAGGAGATGTGCTCAGTGATTAAAAAGCAGAATTTTTATTTTAAATCTACAAATAAAGAAACAAAGGTTCACGGTATATGCTGGATTCCTGAGGGTGTGAAGGTAAGAGCTGTTCTTCAGATTGTTCACGGGATGGTAGAATATGTGGACAGATATGATGATTTTGCACGGTTTTTGTGTGCACAGGGTATTGCGGTTGTCGGAGATGATCATCTGGGCCATGGTGATTCCGTGGCTTCGGAGGAAGACTGGGGGTATTTTGGAGATAACGGTTTTGAGTGTATCGTCAATGATGTCCGTAAAATACAAAAGCAGTTTAAAAAACGTTTTCCGGGAGTGCCTTACTATATTCTCGGACACAGCATGGGTTCTTTTTTAACACGGTATTTTCTGATTAAATATGGAAAAGAGGTAGACGGAGCCATTATCATGGGAACCGGTTATCATTCCGTGCCGGTGGCAGTTTTTGGAAAGGGTCTGACCCGGGTTATGGCTGCGGTGAAGGGATGGAAATACCGCAGTACGTTTGTCAATAAGATGGCTTTTGGCTCCTATAATAAAGGCTTTGTTCCGGCCCGGACAGATTTTGACTGGATATCCCGGGATGAGGCAATGGTGGATGCCTATATTGCCGAACCAAGATGCCAGTTTGTGTTTACTCTGAATGGTTATCACGAGATGTTTAAAGGTCTTGCCTTTATTGCCCAAAAGTCAAATCTTAAAAAGATGCCGAAGCAGCTCCCGGTGCTGTTTGTCTCCGGAGGGGACGACCCGGTGGGAGATAAAGGACAGGGGGTTCAGAAAGTCTACGACATGTTTGTTTTGGCAGGAATGGAAGATTTGGATATTATTTTCTATGAGGGCGGACGGCATGAAATTCTGAATGAGATTAACCGTAAAGAGGTTTATGACGATCTGTATGACTGGCTGAATAAGGAAATTTCGTTAAAACATTGAAAATACAGGGGAATTAGTGTAAAATAAGATGGATATCGTGTGAAGAAAAAGTCAGTTAGTATACAGGAGGATAGAAGATGGGCTTATTTGGTAAAAAGAAGGATTTTTGGGATGAGGTCGATGATTCATCTATGAAAGAATCCGGATCTCAGACTTTATCAGAAGAGGAAGAGGCGGATATCCGGAGAGAGCTGGATGAAATGGAAGATGACGGATGGCATCCGACCCGAAGCACACCGCTGAAGGCAGTGGCCCGGATTTTCTTATTTGTTGCAGCGGCTGTGATGCTTATTTCCGGATATGCAGTATATACATATTTCAGTAATGGCGGCAGCATGTCGTCCGAACCGGATTATTACCACAGCAGCTTCTTTGGTGAGGAATACCAGAGGAATATGGTTCAGCTGCTTCATTTGGTTCAGGCCATAGAAACCCGTGGTGAAATATCTGAGAATGAATTGGCACAGGCCAATCAGGATCTGATAAAAAATTATATGAGTGTGGATGGAAACTTCTCTTTTGCTGTATATGATGCGGATGATCAAGAGGTGATCGTCAGCAGTGAAGATGCAGTAAATCGGATTGAGGCCAGCCATTACTTTGTGAAACTGGATTCGACAGAAGGCCAGTTCAACCTGAGTACAGGTATGAATAATGATGCTTTTGATGAGGCCGTCTGGAAGGAAGAATTGATGTCCTGCAGCGGAACCTATACAATCTATGCGGCAGTGGATAACGAGCTTACATCGACTACCGATGGATTTTACGAAAGCTATCAGGACTTTAAGGATTTAAATTCTGTTTTTGGAATTGCAAAGATCGCGGTCATTGTGTCAGCGGTTATTTTCCTGATTTTATTGATTTTCTCCATTATTGCAACAGGAAATGTCAGTGGTTATCCGGATATTAAGTTATCCTGGTTTGATAAGATTTTTACGGAAATCTCAATCATTCTTATTGTGGCCTTTGGCGGCGGAAGTATTTACGGTGCCTGGTATCTGCTTGGCACGACCTACAGTTTCCGGCTGATTGCAGCCGGTGCGGCGCTGGTGCTGGCTTATATTTTCCTGATACGGGGATATTTCAGTATTGTCCGCCGGATAAAAGCGGGAACTTTTATCAGCAATATGTTGATTTATCGAATTTTTGAGGTAATCGGAAAGCTTCCTGTGGTACCGAGAGTTTTATTGATGATCCTGGTACTTGTGCTTCTGAACGGAGCATTGGTGCTTGCGTTATTTAAGCTGGATGCTTTTGAACTTTTTGGAATTCCGGTTGTATATGTACTTGTACCGATTGTGTTTGTTTTGGAAAATATCTGCTTTATCAGTTGGGTTATCCGAAAAGGAAATTCGGAATACGAAGATGATGAAGATGAGGATGAAGAGGACAGCGAGGAAGAGGATGCCGAAGAGCATGAAGAAGCTCCGGAGGACTCCATACCAGTGGGTATCAGTGGGGATACACGTCCGGCAACTGAGTTGGAAGCGGATCTTGCAAAGGCGGCTGCCCTTGCAAAAGAGTCCCAGACCCCTGCGCCATCGGATGATTGGGAACATATGGACCTTGGCGCTTCGGTAGATATGGCGATTCATGCAGAAGGTGCTGACGGTATAGAGCCGGAGATTAAAGAGTCGGAAAATGACCGGACGGTGATGCTTCCTAAAGATGAAAT
>CABRLU010000088.1 GCA_902471845.1 uncultured Lachnospiraceae bacterium
GTTAAGACACCGCCCTTTCACGGCGGTAACAGGGGTTCAAATCCCCTTGGAGTCATTGCACAAAAGTGCATAATGTAAGGCGCAGTAGCCAAGTGGTAAGGCAATGGTCTGCAACACCAGTACGCACCGGTTCAAATCCGGTCTGCGCCTCTACAGTAACCCCGGAAGTTTTAATTTCCGGGGTTTTAAAAATTAAAGGACGATGATGTTCCGCTGTGAACCTCATGTCCTTTTTTCTTTTGAAGGGAGAAATTGCAATGGAAAGACCGATGGTTGGAATCATGCCTTTAGTTGATGTTGAGAGAGAAAGTTACTGGATGCTTCCCAGTTATATGGAAGGTTTGGCAAGCGCAGGGGCTATTCCGGTGATGCTTCCCTTAACATCCAATCGGAAGGCTCTTGAACAGATGATTGAAAAATTTGATGGGTTTTTATTGACAGGCGGTCAGGATGTATCTCCGTCCATGTATGGAGAGGCGGCCTTGCCGGTTTGCGGAGACTGTTGTACTCAAAGGGATGAAATGGAACGGGATTTGCTGGCTTTGGCATGGGAAAGGGATAAGCCGGTTCTCGGCATCTGTCGGGGAATACAATTTATGAATGTGGTATTCGGCGGGACACTCTATCAGGATTTGCCGTCCCAGAGAACTTCGGGGGTCGAACATCATCAGTCGCCGCCTTATGATGAGCCGGTACATGAGGTTGACATTGTTGAGGATTCGCCTTTACATCGATTGCTCGGTCAGACGGTGATTCCTGTCAATAGTTATCATCATCAGGCGGTCAAAAAGCTGGCGCCGAAGCTGTGTGCGATGGCCTATTCGGAAGATGGTTTGGTGGAAGCCGTATATGCACCTGAAAAGAAATATGTGTGGGCTTTTCAGTGGCATCCGGAATTTTCTTATTTAAAAGATGATAACAGTAAAAAAATCTTTCAGAGCTTTGTGGCTTCAATGAGATAATATATCAAGTGTGTGGATTGCTTTTTGAAAATGAACATATTATAATAAATTTGTATGTTCAAATTATTATAACAGGAGGAAATAAAGATGAACGAAGAAGCAAACAGCTATAGATTGCCGTTGATCGGCGATAAAGCTCCGGAATTTACTGCGCTTACGACACAGGGAACCGTTAATTTTCCGGAAGATTTTAAAGGAAAATGGGTTCTGTTCTTTTCTCATCCATCGGACTTTACACCGGTGTGTACAACAGAGTTTATGACATTGGCATCCATGGAAGATTCATTCAAAGAGATTAATACCCAATTGCTTGGTTTGTCCGTGGATTCTCTCTATTCTCATATTGCATGGATTCGGAAGATTGAAGAACTGGAGTGGAATGGCATTTCCAAACCTAAGATCAATTTCCCGGTAATTGCCGATTTAAACATGAAAGTTTCCACAAAATATGGTATGCTCCAGCCGAATGTATCCAGTACACAGGCTGTTCGGGCTGTCTTTATCATTGACCCGGAATCGGTGATTCGTGCGATCATTTACTATCCGTTGACGACCGGACGTAATTTTGAAGAAATCCGTCGGGCTATTATCGCTTTGCAGAAGGCGGATGCTGAGCATTGCTCCACACCGGCCAACTGGGTTGCCGGAAAAGATGTGATCATCCCGACGCCAACGACCTGCGAGGAAGCCGAGCGCTGCATGGCAAATCCGTCGGATACGGAATACAGTCTTGACTGGTTCCTGCGTTTCCGCAAAGAGTCTAAATAATTTCATACATAGAAATGTTTATCTGAGCTTGTTCGGGCACCTTTTTGAGGCGCTTCGGATGAGCTCTTTTTATTGTAAAACGCATAGTCTGTAATTCCGGTCCCTGTATTCGGGTGGGTGGCTGAGTAGCATTCGTCGCAGGTAAAAAGAATTATGAGTGCGACACACAGAGGAATGAGAATCCTGTGGGATATCCGCTGTATAAGGTTATCCAGCACCGGGGCCAGAACATAGACGATCAGCATACCGCCGAGGCCGAACGTCAGCAGACCTTCGGCGCAGATGCGTCCGTGAAGATTCAGATAGTAGCCGGTATAATCCCACCAACGCTGGCCATTGTGGGTGATTTCCAGATAATAACCGGTAAAATATTCAACCAGGCCGCAGACGGTGATGGCTGAAATGAACTCCAGCGGCGGATTTTTACGGAATTTATTTAAAAGTAATAAGATCAGGACGCTGCCTGTACCGTAAATCGGCAGCCATGGGCCGAAGAGTACGCCCCGGTTGACGAATTCGCCGTAGGTGATCATATGCAGACTGACTTCCCAGATCCAGCCGATGAAGGACAGGGCAAAGAAAATAACGATAATGGACCAGATCGAATAGTGGCGGATATAGTGGACAGTTCCGATCCACTCACGTTTTGCATCGGAAGGAAATGGTGAAAGTCGTGTCGGGTAGACACGCCCTTCTGCTGCAGCAATTTCACGTCCGATTCGTGTGACCCTGGCCTGGTCTTTTTCATAGGCCTGTTCTGCTTTTGAACGGCGGAAGGTGACGCCAAAGGTATCAGCGATAAATTTTTGAAATCCCTTTAAATCGGAGAGGGTAATCTGGGGCTGAGAAGCCGCGGCAATAATATCGGGATATGTGTTTGCCAGGGTCTTCAAATCTGCTTTCTCAAAAAGATAATTGTCATTGAGTAAATCGGCATCTTCAATCTGTTTTTCTTTCGCAAGACGGCGAAGCTCTGCATAATATTCGGTGAAAAAAGCCGTCGTATACGGATTCATAAAAAGAATGTTGCTGACGCCGAGAGTCAGGCTCCCGAGAATCGTCCATCCAAGGAAAGAAAGTTCGTGGACGAAACACTCCCACTTGTGTCCCTTCATCATCCGACGTGACAGCCGAATGGCCGTCCGCGGAGCAATATCCGGGTTTTCTGCGACGATAAACGGCACCATATAATAGGAATAATGCTTGATGATGCCGCCGATCAGAGTACACCACCACAGACCCTTAAAGATGCGAACAAGGAGCATGGTGGAAGCGGCCCGCAGCCAGCGTTTGATTTTAAAGAGAAAGAGAAGCCGGTGGCTGTGGACTTCATCATAACAGTGGCCTTCCAGAAACATTCTCCGGGCGATTACAGGATAAACATTGATCGTGAGAAACCATCCGCCAAAAATGAGCAGCATACTGAGCAGAATTAAAATCATCAGAGAGATGCTCTGGGACTGAAACAAAGATTGCAGACCCATGGCAATCCGGACGAGAAGAGAGCCGGAAGTGATGCTGTTAATGAACATGGAAAATACGCCCCGGCTTCGGCCGAAGACTGTTGTGTTGTCTTTTTCAGACTGGGCGACCATGTGCTCGGTGAGCCGGGCAGCCTGAGCATCGCCTTCTTCCAGATTCCCGGAAATAATATGTAAAATGACGTCTGCCAGTCCTTCTTCCGGTCCATTAACCGTTGAGTCTTCCGTGTAGGTCCCGGCGCTTTCCGGGGTGGCCGAATTAATAATGCTGAGAGATGAACTGAATTCACTGCCGATAAAGGCAGCAATCAGGCAGAGGGCGACAAATAATAGATAGTGTTTCTTTAGATTGTGTTTGGCACGTCGTTTTAACTCTTTTCTATGTAACATGATGTTCTCCTTTGTAGCTTTATGCAGTCAGATATCAGAAAAGGTCCGGAACATGTAGTTTCCAGACCTTTTTTCAGAGGCGCAGACCGGATTTGAACCGGTGCGTACTGGTGTTGCAGACCATTGCCTTACCACTTGGCTACTGCGCCTTACACAAATAGTATACCTTGATTTATTTTATGCGTCAACCATGATTTTATTTCAAATTTTTACACAGCCTTGACGACGTCTGACGGAAGTTGCTATACTGGCGCTATAGATATATTTATAAAGAAATGTAAAGGAACGGGGAAGAAAGATGAAACAGATATTGCTGATAGCAACGGGCGGTACGATTGCCTCAAAATATACAGAGCATGGGTTGGCGCCGCAGATTTCGGCGGAGGAAATTATTTCTTATATTCCGGCTGCGGAGGAATTCTGCCAGATTGATACGGTAGCACCTTTTAATCTGGACAGTACGAATATTAATCCTTCACATTGGCTGGTTCTGGCCGAGTTGATTGAGAAGAAATATGAGTATTATGACGGTTTTGTCATTTGTCACGGAACGGATACGATGGCTTATACGGCCGCAGCTTTATCCTATCTTATTCAGAATAACCGAAAGCCGGTGGTCATCACCGGCGCACAGAAACCAATCGATCTGGCGATTACGGATGCGCGTTCCAATCTTCTGGACAGTCTGCGTTTTGCGGCCGATGACCGGGCCCACGGCGTTGTTATTGTCTTTGGGGGAAAGGTCATTGCGGGAACCCGGGCGAAGAAAATCCGTTCTAAAAGCTATAATGCTTTTTCGAGTATTAATTACCCGGATATCGCCAGTATTCATGACAAGCGGATTATCTTTTATATTGATGATAAAGAGCAGACAGTGCGTCCATTGAAGTTCGGTCATGCGATGAATTCACGGATTTTTCTGCTGAAACTGGTTCCGGGGATGAATGGCAGTATTTTGGATGCTCTGATCAATGATTATGATGGAGTGATCATCGAATCCTTTGGGGTCGGCGGACTGCCAAATTATGGCGACGACAGCTTTTATAATGCCATTGAGCGGTGGATGAAGGCGGGGAAATTTCTTGTCATGGCCACTCAGGTTACCCATGAGGGAAGCGATATGTCGGTGTATCAGGTGGGAAAAGAACTCAAAGAGCATTTTCCGGTATTCGAATCCTATGATATGACACTGGAAGCGACGGTGACAAAGATGATGTGGGCGCTGGCACAGACGAAGGAACGGGAGGCTTTTGAGAAGCTTTTTTACCAGACAATTAACCACGATATATTATTTATATAACTTTTGTGAAAGGACAGGTGTCTTGTCAACTGTAAACAAATGTGCTATACTGGAACGAAACCTGAAGAAACGAAAAAGGGTGGAGGCAGAGATGAACGAAAAACAGGCGCAGATTCTGCGGTTAAAACAGGAAAAAAATGCGGTTATTATGGCACATTATTATGTTGATGATGATATTCAGGAAATTGCGGACTATGTAGGAGATTCTTATTATCTGAGTGAGATGGCAACAAAAGTTACGGAACAGACTATTGTCCTCTGTGGAGTATCCTTTATGGGAGAAAGTGCAAAACTTTTAAATCCGGAGAAGAAAGTCCTGCTTCCGGAACCGGAAGCAGATTGTCCGATGGCACATATGGCAACTGTGGAAAAGATTAAGGAAGTACGGGACATTTATAAGGATGATGTGGCGGTTGTCTGTTATGTAAATTCTACTGCTGAGCTGAAAGCTCATTCGGATGTATGTGTAACGTCCTCAAATGCACTGAAGGTTGTAAAAGCCCTTCCGAACCCGGTTATTTATTTTATTCCGGACCAGCACCTTGGAACCTATATTTCGCATCAGGTTCCGGAAAAGAAATTTATCTTTAATGACGGCGGATGCCCGATACATACGATGATTACAAAAGAAGACGTTCAGTCTGCTCTGGACAAACATCCGGGTGCAAAAGTTCTTGTTCATCCGGAATGCCGGGAAGAAGTGACTGCACTGGCGGATTATATCGGAAGTACATCCGGAATTATCGATTATGCGACGTCGAACGATGCACAGGAATTTATCATCGTTACCGAGCTTGGTGTTATGTATGAGTTGAAACGGAGAAATCCGGGAAAAGCTTTCTATTCGACGGCGGCGTACCAGATCTGTGAAGATATGAAAAAAGTGACGCTGGATAAAATCATCTCTGTCTTAGAGCAGGACGGAGAAGGACTTCAGATGGAAGCGGATTTTATGGATAAGGCACATGCACCATTAAAGCGTATGCTGGAATTGTCCAGATAGGCGGCGGTTATATGAAACGGATATATGATGTGATAATTGTCGGCTGCGGTGTTGCCGGATGTTTCGCGGCACTGCATTTGCCGGAGTCGGCAGATATATTAATGATTACAAAGGCAGAACTGGAAGAGAGCGATTCCTTCCTGGCTCAGGGCGGAATTTGTGTCCTTCACGATGCGATGGACTATGACAGTTTCTTTGAGGACACCATGCGGGCCGGACATTACGAAAACAGGAAAGAATCGGTGAATATTATGATTCGTTCTTCCAGAAATGTCATTAATCAGCTGATTGATTACGGCGTTGATTTTGCCAGAGAGAACGGAGAGCTTCTTTATACAAGGGAGGGAGCTCATTCGAGAAACAGGATTCTTTATCATGAGGACATTACGGGAAAAGAAATTACGAGCACTCTGTTGGCGCGGGTTCAGGAAAAGCAGAATGTCACGATAATGACGCAGACAGAAATGGTCGATATTCTTGAAAAGGATAATCAGTGTGACGGCATGATTCTTCGAATGGTGGACGGCCGTTTGGAGCCGGTATTTGCTCAGGATGTGATCTGGGCCTGCGGCGGCATTGGCGGTATCTATGAGCATTCGACCAATTTTCCTCATCTGACAGGGGATGCACTGGCGATTTCTTTAAAGCATGGGATTGAAGTGGAGCATATGGATTATGTTCAGATTCATCCGACGACCCTGTATACGTGCCGTCCCGGACGCTGTTTTCTCATTTCCGAGTCGGTTCGCGGCGAGGGAGCAGTGTTATATAATAAACAGGGAGAACGTTTTGTGGACGAGCTCTTGCCGAGGGATGTGGTGACGGAGGCGATTCACCACCAGATGGCAAAGGATCACATGCCCTATGTGCGGCTTTCATTTTTGACCATTAAGGATATGGATATCCGGGAACGTTTCCCGAATATTTATGAGCGGTGCCTTGAAGAAGGATACGATATTACGAAGGAATCGATACCAGTTGTTCCGGCGCAGCATTATTTTATGGGCGGCGTCTGGGTGGACAGTGACAGCCGGACATCGATGGAGCATTTGTATGCTGCCGGAGAGACGAGCTGCAATGGCGTTCACGGGGCGAATCGGCTGGCAAGCAATTCACTGCTTGAAAGCCTTGTCTTTGCTGAGCGGGCGGCCAGACATATACAGACCCATTCGCTGAAGGGCAGAAATCAGCTTCGTGCGGCGATGGATATTTCTAAAATTCAGACTTTTTATGATATAGATATGAAAGAATATGAGAATCCGGAGATGTATCATCTCCGGTGTAAAGAAAATATTTGGGAAGAAATCAGGAGGGAAGCGGCCAATGAATCCAATAACGACCAGATTAAATGTGGATAATCTGCTTTTGCAGGCACTTCGGGAGGACATTTCGGACGAGGACGTGACGACCAATTCGGTGATGCGGACGTATAAAAAGGGCGAGGCCCAGTTGATCTGTAAGGAGGATGGCATCATTGCCGGGATGGATATCTTTCAGAGAGTTTTTGAACTGCTGGAGCCGGAAATTCAGGTTGAAAAATATGTATCCGACGGAGCAGAGGTAAAAAAGGGAGATATCCTTGCGGTAGTCCGGGGCGATATCCGGGTCATTCTTTCCGGCGAACGGACAGCGCTGAATTATCTTCAGAGGATGAGCGGCATCGCAACCTATACCCACAGTGTGGCAAAACTTCTGGAAGGCTCTCATACAAAACTTTTAGATACCCGTAAGACGACGCCAAACATGCGTATTTTTGAAAAATATGCGGTTCGGGTTGGCGGCGGACATAACCATCGTTATAATCTGTCCGACGGCGTTCTCATAAAAGATAACCATATCGGGGCCGCCGGCGGTGTGCGCCAGGCTGTAGAGATGGCACGGGAATATGCGCCGTTTGTGCGTAAGATCGAGATCGAAGTCGAGAACCTGGACATGTTTAAAGAAGCCCTGGAGGCGGGAGCCGACATTATCATGTTGGATAATATGTCGGTGGAAACAATGAAAGAGGCCGTGACTATGGCAAAGGGACGCGCCGAGACCGAGTGCTCCGGCAACATTACGAGAGAAAACATCGAGCAGATCAAAGATATCGGGGTTGACTATGTGTCCAGCGGAGCCCTCACCCATTCCGCACCAATCCTGGATGTGTCTCTCAAAAACTTACACCCAATTGAGTAAAAATTATATTTATGGTTTGTATGAAAAATTCTGCCATAAGTATTATACAACCTCATAAGGTTTTACAAAAGCTGACCTGTCCGCTTCTGTTAGATGATTAGCGGACATTTTCTGAAACTCACTTTGTTCAGACATCAGAAAATGCCCGCATTAAAACAGAAACGTACAGGTCGTTTTGTTCAAAACCTTATGATACGTTTCTAATACCTCATGGCAGAATTTCAAACAAAAGCATAGATATATTTTATTTGATGAATTCCGATATCAAGAAAGGGAAAAAGTTTCAGAGGGTTTGTAAAAAATCGACCTGGCTTTGAAGGAACATCAGATGTTTTCTTATGTTTGAGCGAAGTGAGTTTAAGAAAACATCTGATAATAAAAACCTGGAAAAGCCGGGGTGGATTTTTCTTAAACGCTCTGATTTTTCCATTTTGATATCGGAATAGTAAAATAAAACGAAAATATTATGCTTAGAGTGTTTGAAAAAAATCTTTTTGGCCATACTCACAGGTGAGGAGGCATTTTGATGGAGCGCAGACCTATACGCCAATGGATGGTATTAATGACCTATGTGGTTTTTTTAATAATTATCATTGTTCATTCCGGATATATATGCAGACAGCTTGTGTTTGCCGGACGTCAGTTCTTTCCGGTGGTTGGCGCGGGGATTCTGGCTCTGGTGCTGAATCATCCTTATGAGTATGTACGACACTTTTATGAGAACAAAGGTAAGATACCTAAGAAGGCCGCCCGGACCTGCAGCTTGCTGACTGTGTATCTGGGAGCAGTCGGGGTGGTTGCGGCAGTGTTCTGCTTTGCACTGCCCCGATTGATTTCCAGTTTGCAGCAGTTTATTGAGAACCGGGAGGCGTATATGCAGGCCTTTGAGAAATCTTTGGTCGTGTTGATTGAAAAAGCGGGAATTAAAAATCTCGATATCTCTCCTCTGATGGAAGGCATTTCGGGCTATCTGGGGCGGCTGGACCAGACGATGGATGTGCTTTTGCCCCAGATGGCCCGGATGACGACCGGTGTGCTTCGTACTGCAGCGACGGTTGGTATAGTGACCGTGCTGTCCGCATATATATTATTTGACAAGGAAAAGTTAGAGGGGCAGATGAAGCGGCTGTACCGGGCTTATATGCCCCGGGGACTGTATCGGCCGGTAAAATCGATGATTTTGACAGGAATCGAAGTATTTGAGAATTTTGTTGCGGGTCAGGGGATTGAATCGCTGATTCTGGGAAGCCTTTGCTTTGCCGGAATGTTTCTCCTTGGGCTGGAGTACAGCGGATTGGTCAGTCTGATTGTCGGATTGACGGCGTTTATTCCAATACTTGGGGCCTATATCGGCGGTGGTGTGGGCGCTCTGCTTTTGATGTTTATTTCCATGAAAAAAGCAGTGACCTTTCTGATTTTTTTTATTATACTCCAGCAGGTGGAAAACAATCTGATCTATCCGAAAGTTGTGGGAAAGCGTACCGGACTGCCGGGATTGTGGGTGTTGGCCGCGGTGACCGTCGGCGGTGGCCTGGCCGGGATTGTCGGAATGGTTCTCAGTGTACCGGCGGCGACTTTTGCCTATGTTTTACTGAGCCGCGGGGTTGCGCGAAGAGAAGAGATAGAGGCGCAGCAGTGTGAATTAAGGGAAAGATGAAAAATACTGGACAAAATTGGAAAAGTGATATATAATAATAAAGTACAAACTTAATAGCGCGGGGTGGAGCAGTTCGGTAGCTCGTCGGGCTCATAACCCGAAGGTCGTAGGTTCAAATCCTGCCCCCGCAATT
>CABRLU010000089.1 GCA_902471845.1 uncultured Lachnospiraceae bacterium
TGGATATCACAAGAAAAACGGACACAGACAGCAGTACACCAAAGTTAAGATCGAAAAGATTAACGGTTAATCTGGTGTCATCATGATTACAATTAAAGTCAGAAAGAAAGACGGATCTTACGAAGAATTTATTTCAAAGGGACATGCCGGTTATGCGGAAGCAGGGCAAGATATTGTCTGTGCTGCTGTGTCTGCACTGATCATCACCACTGTGAATTCTCTTGAGAGATTTACAGATGATAAGTTTGATGTGAAGGAAAATGATGGATTTGTTTCCATTCATTTCAGAAATAATCTTTCTGAACGAGGGATGCTCCTTATGGATTCCTTACTTCTCGGTCTGACGGAAATTGCTGGTAGTTATAACAATCGATATTTGACAGTAAAAGTCAAGGAGGTGTAACAACAATGATGAAGATGAACCTTCAGTTATTCGCACATAAAAAGGGAGTTGGTTCTACAAAGAACGGTCGTGATTCCGAGTCTAAGAGATTAGGTGCGAAAAGAGCAGACGGACAGTTTGTAAAAGCCGGAAACATTCTTTACAGACAGCGTGGTACTAAAATCCATCCAGGCGTAAATGTTGGCCGCGGTGGCGATGATACATTATTTGCTTTAGTTGACGGTGTTGTAAGATTCGAAAGAAAAGGTAGAGATAAAAAACAGGTTTCTATCTATCCGGTAGCAGCAAACGAATAAGAATGAACAGGCGACTTCAGATTTTAATATTTGAAGTCGTTTTTTCTTAAGTGGACAAACGCATCCCTCACAGAAAGGATGGAAAAAATATGTTTGTAGATAAAGCAAAAATATATGTTCGTTCCGGTAAGGGCGGCGACGGTCATGTCAGCTTTCGCAGAGAGCTTTTTGTACCTGCCGGCGGACCGAACGGTGGTGACGGCGGTAAGGGCGGCGATGTTATCTTTGTAGTGGACAAAGGGCTGAACACGTTGACGGATTTCCGTCATGTCCGCAAATATACAGCCGGTGACGGCGAACCGGGCGGTAAAAACCGATGTCATGGTTCTGATGGTGAGGATATCATCATCAAAGTACCGGAAGGAACGATTATAAAAGAAGAGGAATCCGGTCTTGTCATTGCCGATATGTCGGGGGAAAATGAGAGGCTGGTGCTATTAAAGGGCGGCCGCGGCGGCAAAGGAAATCAGCATTATGCCACGCCGACGATGCAGGCTCCCAAATATGCTCAGCCAGGCCAGAAAGCTCAGGAACTGAATCTGATTCTGGAGCTGAAGGTGATTGCAGATGTGGGGCTTGTCGGCTTTCCGAATGTGGGTAAATCCACATTTTTGGCTCGTGTGACAAACGCAAAACCAAAGATTGCCAATTATCATTTTACAACCCTGAGCCCAAATCTTGGCGTTGTCGATCTGGACGGCAGTGACGGCTTTGTCATCGCAGATATTCCGGGGATTATCGAAGGCGCTTCGGAAGGCGTTGGGTTGGGACATGAGTTCCTGCGTCATATCGAACGTACCCGTGTCATTATTCATATTGTGGATGCAGCCGGAGTGGAAGGCCGCGATCCGATCAATGATATTCATATGATTCAGAAAGAATTGGCGGCTTATAATGAACTGTTGGCAGGACGTCCTCAGGTGATTGCAGCCAACAAGATTGACGCTTTATATGAAGGCGAGAATGATGATGCGATTCAGCTTTTAAAGGAAGAATTTGAACCGCAGGGTATGAAAGTATTTCCAATATCCGCAGTCAGTGGAAAAGGTGTACGAGAATTACTTTATTATGTAAATAATCTTCTTAAGGAGATTGGTGAAGAAAAGATTACTTTTGAACGGGAATATTTTCCGGAGCAGATGGAAGAAAATCTTCCATTTACCGTATTCAAATCGGAAGAAGAAGAGAATGTATATCATGTGGAAGGCCCTCGGATTGAGCGTATGCTTGGATATACCAATCTGGAATCCGAAAAAGGTTTTGATTTCTTCCAGAAATTTATGAAAGATAATGGCGTTTTGGATGAATTAGAGGCGCTTGGCATCCAGGATGGCGACACCGTAAAGGTTTATTATCATGAATTTGAATATTACAAATAACAGGAGGACAGGGTTTTGATAAAAAACAGTAAGCAGAGAGCCTATTTAAAAGGACTTGCAATGAATATAACTCCGATTTTCCAAATTGGCAAATCCAGTCTGACGCCGGAATTGACGAAGGCAGTGGATGAGGCATTGGCAGCCAGAGAATTGATTAAAATTTCCGTACTTCAGAATTGCCTGGATGATCCAAGAGCAATTGCTGAATATCTGAGTGAACGGACCCATTCGGATGTGGTTCAGGTCATTGGAAAAAAGATCGTTTTGTACAGGGAAGGTAAGGATAAAAAGAAAAAAATCATTCTCCCGGAACGATAGGAGGGCTTTGGCGTGAAAAAAATCGGTATCATGGGCGGTACATTCAATCCGATACACCTGGGCCATTTGATGCTGGCTGAAAATGCCTATGATTTTTGTAAATTGGATGAGGTATGGTTTATTCCCTCCGCGGATCCGCCGCACAAAGCAGACCAGACTGTACTTGCCTATCATCATCGAAGTCGAATGACGGAGCTGGCTATTGAAGGAATTCCATATTTTGTTAAGTCAGATTTTGAGGCACAGCGCCATGAACGAAGCTATACAGCAGAAACGCTGCGTTTGCTTCATGAAACTTATCCAGATGTGGAATTTTATTTTATCATGGGTGCCGATTCTCTGTTTCAGATCGAGACATGGTATGCACCGGAAAAAGTCATGGCACAGGCTGTTCTTCTGGTCGCTGTGCGCGATCATCATTCTTTAGAAGAAATGCGGAAACAGATCGATTATCTGACAGAAAAGTATCATGCATGTATTAAATTGATGCGTATGCCCGGCATTGATCTATCTTCGAATTTTATCCGGCAGAGAACAGCGAACCATGAAACCATTCGTTTCTTTGTGACAGAGCAGGTACGTGATTATATTATCAAAAACAATCTATATAAAGGAGACGAGGCACAGGATGAAATACAGCATTGAGAATATACAGAATAAACTGCGTAAAAAATTGAAAGGCAGCCGGTATATTCATACTTTGGGCGTGGAGTATACATCTGTTTGTCTTGCCATGAAATATGAAGCAGATCTGGAAAGAGCAGAATTGGCAGGGCTTCTTCACGACTGCGCCAAAGAGCTTCCGGAGAAAAAATTGATAAAAATATGCAGAGATCACGGTGAAAAGATTTCGAAAATGGAATTCAGACAGCCATTTTTGCTTCACGGAAAAGCAGGAGCCTGTCTGGCAAGGGATAAGTTTGGAGTTGAAGATGAGGAGTTGCTTGACGCCATTCGATATCATACGACGGGACGCCCGGAGATGACTCTGCTTGAGAAAATTGTCTTTGTAGCAGATTATATTGAACCTAATCGTAAAAAAGCGGATAATCTTACAGAACTTCGGCGTCTGGCCTTCGAGGATCTGGATGAAACCGTTCTGCAGATATTGGAACAGACCTTGGACTATCTGGAGAAAACAGGAAAAGAGATTGACCGCCATACGATCATGACACGCGATTATTACAAGAAATTATTAAGGAGTTCGCAATGAATAATTCAAAAGAAATGACAACCCTGGCGATTAAAGCGCTGGAAGATAAGAAAGGAAATGATATCCGGGTTATTGATATTCAGGATGTATCCATTATCGCAGATTATTTTATCATTGCCAGCGGAAGCAACCGGAATCAGGTTCAGACGATGGCTGATAATGTAGAAGAAGTTCTTGGCCGGGCCGGTTATGAGCCGAGACAGTTGGAAGGCTATGGTACGGCAACATGGATTTTGATGGATTATAATGATATTATTGTCCATATTTTTTCAGAAGAAGACCGTTTGTTCTATGATCTTGAAAGAATCTGGAGAGACGGAAAAAATGTCGATATCGATGAGTTTAGAAATGTCGATAGTAAAGCTGAATAAAATCTATCTAAAAAGAAGCGTTTCAAGCTTCTGAAAATTAAAAAGAAGGTTCTTCACAAAAGCGTTTCAAGCTTTTAAGAAGAACCTTCTTTTTTACTACATATCCATACGGAGCAGTCCAATGACTTTACCCAGAATTTCAACATGATCACAAATGATCGGGTCCATCGTATCGTTTTCCGGCTGGAGACGGTAATGACCATTTTCTTTATAGAATGTTTTGACTGTCGCTGAATCACCGATCATGGCAACGACCATATCGCCGTTTTTAGCAGTGGAGCGTTGTTCGACAATGACTGTGTCGCCGTTATAGATACCGGCATTAATCATACTGTCGCCCCGAACTTTCAACATAAAAACTACGGCATTCGGAAGATACTCAACTGGAATCGGGAAATAGTCTTCGATATTCTCCTGAGCCAGAATCGGTTCTCCGGCTGTGATCGTTCCGATAATAGGAACATTCGTCATCTCACGACGCGTCAGTGCAAAAGCATCATCAATAACTTCAATTGTTCGCGGTTTTGTAGGGTCCCGCCGGATATAGCCCTTTTCTTCAAGAGAAGAGAGATGGGCATGAACGGAAGATGTGGACTTTAAATGAACAGCGATACAGATCTCACGCACCGAAGGCGGATAGCCCTTCTGTAAAATTTCAGACTTTATATAATCAAGAATTTGTTGTTGTTTTTCGGTTAATTGACCGGCCATAGGAAATCCTCCTTTTCTTTTTTCTTGCTTATTATCATAACATATTTTCTCGAACATTGCAAACAAATAACGAACAAATGTTTGAGAAATTTCAAAAATGCTATTGACAAAAGAACGGACGTTCACTATAATGCAGATATACAAACAAATGTTCAATCCAATATTTTATGAATTGTAACAAAAATATAGATCAACAATCTACAAGGAGGGGTTACTTATGAAAAAGTTATTGATGATGGCGATTATACTTGGATTACTGGGTGTGATTTTGATTTTCCATTTGGACGCGGCAGAGGTCGAGGCAAATGATTCTCTGAGAGTAAATGAACGGAAGTATTTTACAAGTTATGTTGTTGAAAAGGATGATACATTGTGGGATATTGCTGAACGTTTTTCTACACCGGAGTATGCGTCAAACCATTGTTATATTAAAGAGGTGATGGAAACGAATCATCTAGAGCATTCAGAGATCAGAGAGGGACAGTTGTTGATTCTTCCTTACTATGCGGATGAGCCTGTTCCAGGGCTTTGATTTGAAATACCCGCATAATTTCTGTGATTCCGGCATATACTGGCAGGAGGAGGCTTATATATGTCTGAATCGATATGGGAAAAGAATCTCTCGATTTCTGAGAGGGGTCAATTGGAAGAAACAATAAAGACAGACGTCTGTATCATAGGCGCAGGTATGGCAGGGATACTGACCGGTTATCTGCTTCAAAAACAGGGACTAGGGGTGGTCATTCTGGAAGCTGATCGTATCGGGAGCGGCCAGACCCGCGGCACAACAGCAAAGATTACGTCTCAGCACGGATTGATCTACAGTCGTTTATGCAGAAATTTTGGTACGGCCGGAGCGTGGCAGTATGCCAGTGCCAATGAGGCGGCTATTGATACCTATGAACGAATAATTGATGAGGAGCACATTTCCTGTGACTTTAAGCGATGTGCTTCTTATCTTTATACCCGGAAGTCAACAGCACTTCTGGAGGAGGAAGCGGAGGCTGCAAGGCTCGGGGGAATTGCAGCCAGTCTGACGAAAGAAATCGAATTGCCGGTAAATATCTCGGCCGCACTTCGTTTTCCAAATCAGGCTGCTTTTCATCCTTTAAAATTTTTACAGGCACTTTCAGAAAAGTTAGATATTTATGAAAAATCAAAGGTACTTAAAGTTACCGGGAGAAAGGTTGAAACAGAATTCGGAAAGGTCTGGGCAAAACATATTATCTTTGCCTGTCATTTTCCTTTTATAAATATTCCCGGATATTATTTTATGCGGCTGTACCAGGAACGGAGCTATATACTGGCGCTGAAGAATGCGCTATCTCTTGAACATTATTATTATGGTATTGATAATGACGGACTTTCTTTCAGAATGGCCGGAGAATATCTTTTGCTCAGCGGCGGAAATCACCGAACTGGTGCAAAACTGACAGATAGCCCCTATAAGCTGCATTCGGAGATTGCTGCAAAATTCTGGCCGGACAGCTTTGCTGCGGCCCACTGGTCGGCTCAGGATTGTATGACGCCGGAGGGCGTTCCATATATCGGACGTTTCTCGAAGAAAGCGCCAAATTGGTATGTGGCTACCGGTTTTGGAAAATGGGGAATGACCGGATCTATGGTAAGTGCAAAGATTTTATCGAAGCTGATTTTGGGACAAGCCGAAATAGGACAGGATATTTTTTATCCTCAACGAGAATTGTGCGGGGAGGCCATTACCGGATATCTGAAAAATGGCCTGCATACAATCAAGAATTTCAGCAAATATATCATTCCGGGACCTAAAAAGGTATGCACCCATTTAGGATGTCCGCTGACATGGAATCCGGAAGAAGGAACTTACGAATGTCCATGTCACGGTTCCCGTTTTGACTCGGAAGGACGACTGATTGGCGGTCCTGCCCGGAGAAATCTGCATATGGATTGATTTTGCTGCAGATTTTTACTGCAGATTATTGTTTTTCCCTTAATGTGACGGCGCGGGCCGCCATGCGGCGCCGGCTGTCCTCCAGGGAAGCATAATGTTTTTTTGTTGTATTGACATCTTTATGGCCGAGAACATCTGCCACAAGGTAAATATCTCCAGTTTCGTTGTAAAGATTTGTGCCGTAGGTGCTCCGTAATTTATGGGGTGTGATATTTTTCATGGTCGTTACGGTTTTTGCATATTTTTTAACCAGATTTTCTACTGAACGAACGGACATGCGTTTTTTCTGCATCGAGAGGAAAAGGGCATTGGTATGTCCCGGAAGAGCTTCAATCTGCTTCCGTTCTTCCAGATAGGGGAGAAGTGCCTCTAAAACTTCATCACCAAAATAGACAATAACTTCATTGCCGCCTTTTCGAATGATTTTAATTCCGTTGTTTTTTAAATCGATATCATCAATATTCAAACCGACACATTCCGATACACGGATTCCCGTACCGAGAAAAAGTGTGAGCAGCGCCAGGTCCCGAACCTTTGTTTTTTCGTGGTAGGCCAGTTGTTTGCCGGTCAGCTGTTCGCCGGATTCGACATTGTCCAAAAGACGAGCCACCTCATCGATATCCAGGCGGATAATCGTTTTATCATGGAGCTTTGGCGCTGATACGAGGGCAGCCGGATTGGTCACGATCAGTTCTTTTTTAAAAAAGTAGTTATAAAAGGTTTTTAGCGAAGCCAGCTTTCGGGCAATTCCCCGTTCCGTATTTGTGAATGTTTTTCCGTCTTTTTCATAGAGTTTTAAATATTCCAGGTATTCTTCAATATCCAAAGCCTTAATCTGATCCAGTGTATCCATCGGAATATCCCGCATATTCATTTTACCGATTGCCGGATTATATTGCTGAAGAAATTCAAAAAATATCCGTAAATCATACCCATAGCCCAGACGGGTCCTGGAGGATGTTCTTGGTTCGATTCCGCGGAAAAAGGAGAGTGTAAAGGAAGGAAGTTCCTGGAGAAGTTCACGGAGCTTTTTTTGATTTTCTATATTATTTTGTTCCTGATAAGTATATTCTTTCAACTGAAATGACCTCCTGACTATATATTTAGTTTATCGGCCAGAGCTTTATCTATTTTGGGCCAGGAAGAAATGTTTCCATTGATAATGGCGTGGAACATCTTATCCATAACGCCGGGATGCTCGGTATTTAACTGTTTTAAAAGATTTTTCATATATTCCCGTTTAGTGTTGCCGTCAGCCGGACAGGGATTTTTGCTGACCGGCAGGTTATATTTGTTTTTAAATCCAATCACATCGGCTTCATAGACGAATAATAAGGGACGTATCACCGTCAGATCCATCCGGTCCAGGTAAGTCACTGGTGAATAACAGTAAAAACGGCCTTCAAACATTAAAGACATGAGCATGGTTTCCACCAGATCATCCCTGTGGTGACCATAAGCAATCTTATTACAGCCGTGAGCCTTGGCAACTTCATTCAGAGAGCCTTTGCGCATTTTGGCACAGAGCGAACATGGATTTTTTTCTTTACGCTCGTCAAAAATGATTTTTCCTATATCTGTTTTAACAACCGTATATGGAACATTCAATTCGGCGCATAATTCGGCAATAGGGGCTGTCTCAAAACCGTCAAAGCCTAAATCTACCGTAATTGCTTCAATTTCAAAAGGGTTTGGATAAAAACGTTTTAAACCATGAAGTGCATATAATAATGTCAGGCTGTCTTTGCCGCCGGATATACCGATGGCAATTTTGTCGCCAGGCTGAATCATCTGATAAGTGTCCACCGCTTTACGCGTGAAGCTTAGAAGTTGTTGTAATTTCATAATCGCAGACCTTTCCATATATAAAAGTTGATGTAAGGCAAAATAAACCATTTGCCCGCGTTGGATATAATCATACCATATCCCTGGAATTTTTGCAATATCTTTTCGGAAAAGCTGTGTTTAGCGAATAGATTGACATAGAGAGAAAAGACTGCTCTTTCAGTGAACAGTCTTTGAATTTCTCAGTTTTTCAAGAATTTCTTCAAAATAATCCGGCAAAGGTGTTTCAAATTCCATATATTCTCCGGTTGTCGGATGTATAAAGCCAAATACCTTGGCATGAAGCATCTGTCCCTGGGTTTTAAAGGGCTGTCTGGCCGGACCATAGACCGGATCGCCGACTAAGGGATGTCCGATGGATGTCATGTGTACGCGAATCTGATGAGTGCGGCCGGTTTCCAGTTCACATTCTACATAAGTGTAATTCCCGAAGCGTTCCAACACTTTATAATGGGTAACGGCCGGTTTGCCATTTTTATGGTTAATGGCCATTTTTTTTCGGTCCACCGGGTGCCGTCCGATCGGCGCATCCACCGTACCTGAATCTTCCGTCAGGTTATGCCATACAAGGGCATGATATTTTCGGGTGATGCTGTGTACCTTCAGCTGTTCTGCAATACAGTTATGGGCCTTATCATTCTTGCATATAATAAGAACCCCGGTTGTATCCTTGTCGATCCGGTGGACAATGCCCGGACGCATGACGCCGTTAATAGATGACAGAGAATCTTTACAGTGATACAATAAGGCGTTGACCAGTGTTCCATCCATATGGCCGGCGCTTGGATGAACGACCATGTCCTTCGGTTTATTGACGAGAAGAACATCTTCATCTTCATAAAGAATGTCCAGAGGAATATTTTGAGGCTCGATATCCAGGCTGACAGGCTCAGGAAGGGCCACTTCTACCCTCTCACCTTCATTTACCTTATAATTTGCTTTAACGGGCCTTAAATCGACCGTGACGCGTTCGTCTTTAATGAGTTTCTGAATGTAAGAACGGGATACACCGTCCATGCGTTCACTAATAAACTTGTCGATACGGACAGCGTTCATTTCCTTTTCAACGGTCCAGCTATTCATGGGAACCTCCCTTTTTCGGATTTAAAAAATCAAAATCACTGTCTTCCTTGTAAATAAATACAGAAACAAAAATCAGTAAAAAGGCGGCAATGACCACATACATATCGGCCACATTAAAAATCGGGAAATCAATCAATTCAAAATAAATAAAATCCACCACATAATGCCTGAAAAGACGGTCGATAAAGTTACCGATGGCGCCTGCGATGACCAGCACCGCGATAAAGTGAAGCCATCTATATTTT
>CABRLU010000090.1 GCA_902471845.1 uncultured Lachnospiraceae bacterium
CCTGTTCTGTGGTGGACGGCCGGAGGTCCTATCTGGGAACCCTTATCATGCCGGGGGTCAAAATTTCTCAGGATGCTCTGACAGAGAGGACATCCCAACTGCCTTATATCCGTTTTGAAAAACCAAAGCATATGATCGGAAAGAACACGATAGAGAGTATGCAGAGCGGTCTGATCTACGGAAATGCAGCGATGGTAGACGGTTTGATCGAACGTATTGAGGATGAGCTTGGCGGCGAGATCACCGTACTGGCAACCGGCGGCATTGCCGGGGTGATTGTTCCTTATTGCCGGAAGAAGATTATTTATGAACCGGATTTGCTTTTAAAGGGTCTGTGGTACATTTATCATAAAAATGTCAAAGAAAATTAAAATATAGTCAGGTGTCGTGAGTCTATTGAAATTCAATGGCTTTGCGACACCTTTCTCATTTTGGAGAAAAGTATTGAAACGCCAAATTGACACCCTATGTATTAAATGATACAATTTAAGAGTATATCTGAGAGGGGGACATGTGGAATGTCGGATTTTTTAACAAATCTCAATCAGTATTTCGATTCTTTTACTCATTCCCAAAAACTGACGGCCAATTATTTAACAGATCATATGACAGAGTTTGCTTTTAGCACGCTGGAGGGTCTTTCGGAAAAAATTAATGTCAGTACAACGACGATCATCCGTTTTTCCAGAGTGTTGGGATATAAAGGTTTTTCTGAAATGCAGAGAGATATCCAGGCAGAATTAAAACAAAAAGAATCCCTGCCGGGACGGCTGGCCGATATGCCGCCGATTTCAGATAATCATTTATTGAGGGAATCCTTTGAAAATGATGTGAAAAATATACGTAAGACGCTGGAAGTTCAGAATGATGCGGATTTAAAGAAAGCAATTGAGATTATTTCCGGTGCAAATAATATTTATGTTCTCGGTATGCGCAGTTCCTTTGCGGTGGCCCACTATATGGCATCTCAGCTTGGAGAGATTAAAAAGCATGTCAATCTGATTCAGTCCATAGGAATGATTTATCCGGAGGAGATTGTCGGGGCCGGAGAGGGCGATGTGTGCATTGCTTATTTATTTCCGAGATATTCCAAGGTTGCGGCAACAATGATTTCGTGGCTGCGGGAACACGGTACCAAGGTCGTACTCATTACCAGTATGAATTATGGTGCGGTGAGCAGCTATGGTGATGTGATTCTGCCCTGTGCCATTTCCAGTGTGACCTATAAGAATTCTTTTGCAGCGCCGCTGTGTCTGACTAACTATCTGATTGCAGTACTGGCCAAACAAAATTATGATGAAGCCAAAGAGGTACTGTCACGCACCGAATCCATATTGGCTCAGGGATATTATCTAGGCATATAATATTAAAAACTGAAAATTTGGAGCCGTGGTTAAACAATCATGGCTCCTGTGATTGTAAAGAGGAGGCGATTGTTATGAAACATTTTGTAATTACGATTAGCAGGGAGTATGGTTCCGGAGGACGTTTGATCGGTCAGGCACTGGCAGAACGTCTGGGGATTGATTTTTATGATAAGGAAATTATCAATATGTTAATGGAAGAGAGCGGATTTACCCGGGAAACAGTGGAGGAATGGCAGGAGAAGAAAACATCCAGTTTTCTCTATAATCTCTATATGTCCACACAGGAGCGGCCTCTTTCCGACCAGATTTATCTGGCAAAGACGAAGGTCGTTAATCAGTTGGCAGATAAAAGTTCCTGTGTTATCGTGGGTAACTGCGGTGATTACATTTTGAGAGACAGAGATAACGTATTGAGCTTTTTTATCTACGCACCAATAGAAGAACGTATGGAACGGGTGCGTACGGTTTACGGGGAGAATCCGGAGAATATGCCGAACTACGTGAAAAAGCGGGATAAACAGCGGAGTGACTACTACAATCACTTTACAATGAATCGTTTCGGCGATTACCATAACTTCGATGCCTGTATGAATACAAGCGCCGGTCTGGACTTAACAACAGATATTTTAGAAAACATGATCAGAGGAGTTTTTGGAGGAGCAGAAGATGCAGCAAGGCGAGGAAACGATACAGGAAAATAAAATGGGGACCATGCCGGTTAACCGGCTGCTGATCACCATGTCGATACCAATGATCATATCCATGCTCGTGCAGGCATTGTATAATGTGGTGGACAGTATATTTGTATCTCAGATCAATGAAAATGCTTTAACGGCCGTTTCAATGGCCTTTCCTATTCAAAATTTAATGATAGCCGTGGCAGTGGGGACAGGAGTTGGTACGAATGCGCTGCTGTCCCGGAGTCTTGGTGAGAAAAATCAGGATATGGCCAATAAGGCCGCTAATAACAGTGTGTTTCTGGCCTGTGCCAGTTATCTTATTTTTCTTATTTTTGGCTTGACATGTTCGGAACTTTTTTACAGGCTTCAGACAGACATTCCGGAGATTATCAGCTATGGACGGGATTATGTATTTTTTGTCTGTATTTTGTCTTTTGGTATGTTTTTGCAGGTGGCCTTTGACCGGATGCTTCAGGCGACGGGACGGACGTTCTATACCATGTTTACCCAGGGGTCCGGGGCGATCATAAATATTATACTGGACCCGATTCTGATTTTCGGATGGTTTGGTTTTCCGAAGATGGAAGTGGCCGGCGCTGCGCTGGCTACAGTCATCGGACAGATTATTGCCATGGTGATCAGTGCTGTCCTGAATGTGACAAAGAATACGGATATTCAGTTGAAATTTAAAGCTATGCGGCCGGATAGAGAGGTTATTGGACGCATTTATTCCGTGGGGCTGCCATCGATTATTATGAGCAGTATTGCTTCGGTCATGACCTTCTGTATGAATAAGATTCTCATGTCCTTTTCGTCGACGGCGACGGCCGTATTCGGCGTTTATTTTAAATTGCAGAGCTTTGTATTTATGCCTGTATTTGGTTTAAATAACGGAATGGTGCCGATTATTGCCTTTAATTACGGCGCGAAACAAAAGCAGCGTATTGTGAAAACGATGAAGCTGGCTATGATGTATGCCTTCGGAATGATGTTCATTGGTCTGGTCATATTCCAGCTTTGCCCGTCGGCGCTTCTGGAGATGTTTAATGCTTCGGATGATATGCTTTCTATCGGGGTTCCGGCACTTCGGACCATTAGTGTCAGCTTCCTTTTTGCTGCGTTCAGTATTATCAGTATTTCCATGCTCCAGGCTTTGGGACATGGTATTTACAGTATGTTTATTTCTGTCGGACGTCAGCTGATTGTTTTGATTCCGGTGGCTTACCTGCTTTCAAAGACTGGCAATTTAAATCTCGTATGGCTGGCATTTCCGCTGGCGGAAATTATGGCGATTTTATTAAGCAGCGTTTTTTTACGCAAAGTTTTGAAATCCTTAGATTTTTAAAAATATCCCTGAAAATTTGGGAAAAGAGGATGGCGGAAAGCAAATGAATTGGAAAAAATGGTATCGGGAATGCGCGCTGTGTCCCAGAGAGTGCGGTGTGAACCGCCTGGAAGGCCGGAGGGGCTTTTGCGGACAGACGGCAGGACTGAAGGTTGCGAGAGCCGCCCTTCACATGTGGGAGGAGCCCTGCATTTCCGGAACAAGAGGCTCGGGAACCGTCTTTTTTACGGGCTGTCATCTGGGATGCGTTTTTTGTCAGAACGGACAGATTTCCAGGGGCGGCGCCGGAAAAGAAATATCGATCATCCGGTTGGCACATATTTTTATGGAATTACAGGAAAAAGGCGCTCACAATATTAATCTGGTGACACCCACCCATTTTGTGCCCCAGATTATCGAAGCGCTTCGCATCAGTAAAAAAATGGGGCTTCGGCTTCCCATCGTCTACAATACGGGCGGTTTTGAAAAAGTGGATACGCTGGAATTGCTGGACGGATGGGTGGATGTTTATCTGACAGATTTTAAATTTATGGATGTTCACCTGTCGGGGCGATATGCCCATGAGGAAGGTTATTCCTTTTATGCGGCCAAGGCCCTGGAAGAAATGTACCGACAGACCGGAGCGCCGGTGTTTGATGAAAATGGAATGATGACAAAGGGAATCATCGTCCGGCATATGGTACTGCCGGGACAGTCGATGGATTCCAGGCAGATTATCGATTATCTTTATGAAAATTATGGGGATAAAATATATCTCAGTCTGATGAATCAGTACACGCCTTCGGGATCTCTTGAAAAGTATCCGGAGTTGAAAAAGCGGGTAAAACGTCAGGTGTATGAACGGCTGATTCAATATACGATCCGAAAAGGTGTAGAAAATGCTTACATACAGGAAGGCGGTACGGCAAAGGAGAGCTTTATCCCGGACTTTGATGGTGAAGGTGTTTAGAAAAAGGAGGCTGCATGGCAGAATATATTACGCAAATCGATTATTTGATTTTAATGTTTATACAGGAACATCTGCGGTTTGACTGGCTGACCGGGCCGACGGTATTTGTCAGCCATCTCGGAAATTCGGGGCTGTTCTGGATTCTGCTGTGTCTGGTCCTTCTCGTTTTTAAACGGACCAGGAAGATGGGCCTTTGCGGCCTTCTGGCCCTGCTGATCGGAGCGCTGATCACCAATGTGGCGTTGAAAAATATTATTGCCAGGATACGTCCCTATGAACAGTTTTCTGATATTATTCTGTTATTAGAGCGGCAGAAAGATTTTTCTTTTCCGTCGGGACATGCCTGTAGTTCCTTTGCGGCGGCCTGTGCCCTTTACTGGACGTCGGAACAAAAAACCCGGCTGATCGGGGTGCTGTCCCTTACTCTGGCCGTGTTGATTTCCTGGTCAAGGCTCTATGTAGGGGTACATTTTCCAACGGATGTTCTGTGCGGCGTGGTGATTGGCATATTCAGCGCCTGGACGGCATGGCAGATTATTAAAAAGATACAGGACAGACAGCGTGTAGCGATTGAAAGCAGCAGTGTGAAAGAAGATGGTGAAAATGGCTGAGAAAAACACAGAAGAAAAAAAGGAAAACGTTGAAAAGCTGTCAATTCGGGGCATGATCCGGCAGGCGACAGTTTATCTGTTCGTCATAGCCGTAAGTATTATTTTTATATTTATCCTTTTTAAATGGTCGGAGATTCATAAGGCTTTCGGTGGATTGATAAAAATTTTAGCGCCGGTCATCGCCGGACTGATTATCGCCTATATCCTGCTTCCGGTCGTCGATTTTGTGGAACGACGGCTGTTAAAAATGGAATGGGTCGTGCAGAGTAAGAATCCCAATCGGACGAAAAAAATTGTCCGGGGAATTTCTGTGTTCTGCGCCATGGCTTTTGCCTTGGGGATTATCTTTATCTTAGGTTATATGGTCCTGCCCCAATTGGTAACCAGTATCGCCCAGATCATCATGCGGTTTCCGTCCTATACGCGGCAGGTGACGGAGTGGTTTGAAAGTCTGCAGTATGAGAGCCAGTTTTCTCAGGATCTCCAGGATATGATCAATCAGGCGATGAATTATTTACAGACATGGATGAAAGATGATTTTTATCCTCAGCTTCGGGCAGGAATCAATACATTCACCCTGAGCATTATGAATGTTCTTCAGTTTTTATATAATATTATTATCGGTGCGATCATATCGATTTACGTGATGATGAGTACGAATACCTTTACCGGACAGGCGAAAAAGATTGCCTACGCCGTATTGAAACCGGATATAGCTAATTCTCTCATTGAAGTGGTTCGTCACTGTAATCAGATTTTTGGCGGCTTTATTACGGGTAAGTTGATTGATTCAGCCATTATCGGTGTAGTATGTTTTATTGTGCTGAATCTGATTCATATGCCGTATGCCATGCTGGTCAGTGTTATTGTGGGTGTGACTAATGTCATTCCATTTTTTGGTCCTTATATCGGTGCGGTACCGAGCGTGATTCTGATCGGTCTGACCGACTTCAACCAGGGCATTATTTTTCTTGTGTTTATTATTATTCTTCAACAGATTGACGGAAATATCCTCGGGCCGAAGATTTTGGGAAATTCTACAGGACTTTCACCCTTCTGGGTTGTCTTCGCCATTCTGGTCGGCGGCGGCGTCTTTGGTTTTCCGGGAATGCTTCTTGGAGTGCCGGTATTTGCTGTCATTTATTATCTGATTAAAACTTTTGTTGAGTATGCACTGTATAAAAAGCGGATGCCGCTGGAAACTCAGGAATATGTCCGGGCCGACGGTTACGACATAGAGACGGAACAGCTGATCTACAGTGATAATGCAGCTGAGACACGAAAAGAGCGCCGTGAACGGTACGGCAGCTATAAAAATGTCAGTATCGAACGGGATAAAAAGCGGGAGGAACGGACGATGCGGGAAGATCAGAAGGCAAATGCGGCAGCGGAGAAGGATGGACAGGATGAGTAACTTAAGTGATGAAAAGATAAAAGCGTTGAAAGCCGCTTTTCCTGGAACGATTCCGGTCATGACCGGATATATCTTTCTCGGAATGGCTTTCGGAATTTTACTGAATGCCAAAGGTTACGGCATTTTCTGGGCGTTGCTCATGAGCATTTTTATTTATGCCGGCTCCATGCAGTATGTGGCCATATCGCTGCTGGCCTCGGCTTTTAACCCCATTGCAGCTTTTATTATGACATTAATGGTCAATGCAAGGCATCTGTTTTATGGTTTATCCATGCTGGATAAGTTTAAAAATACCGGGAAATTAAAGCCTTATCTGATTTTTGGACTGACAGACGAGACCTTTTCCGTCCTCTGCGGAACGGAACCGGCGGAAGATGTATCCAGACCCTGGTATATGTTCTGGGTAACTCTGTTGGATCAATTTTACTGGGTGGCGGGGAGCGCCGTTGGCTCCCTGCTTGGCTCGGTTGTATCTTTTAATACAAAGGGGTTGGATTTTGTGCTGACAGCCCTTTTTGTCGTTATTTTTGTTGGACAATGGCAAGAAACGGATAACCATATACCGGCTGTCATTGGTGTGGTCGTGACACTGCTTTGCCGGATTATTTTCGGCGGCAGTTCTTTTTTAATTCCGGCGATGATCGGCATTTTAATCTGCCTTTCACTGGCTGAGAAACAGAGGCAGGGGAGGGAAACAGGATGACAGCTTTGCAGGCGTTGATGACAATCGGACTTTGTGTGCTTGGAACGATGCTGACCCGGTTTCTGCCCTTTATTCTGTTTCCTGAGAATAAGGAGACACCCAAATATATCCGGGAGCTTGGCAGTGTACTCCCTTATTCGGTCATTGGACTTTTGGTTGTCTACTGTTTGAAAGATATAAATTTCCCTGGAGGCAGTCATGGAATACCGGAGCTGATCGCGGTGGTGTTTATCGTCATCGTTCACACATGGAAGAAAAATGTACTTTTGAGTATTGCCGGCGGCACATTACTCTATATGGTGCTTGTGCAATACATTTTTATCGGATAATTATTCAATTTTACTTTGACAGAGTGAAAAAGTGTGCTAATATAAGTAAATGTCAGGAGTGTGAATCATGAGAGAGATTATCATTGAAGAGCAGGACGATAAAGAAGGTTTGGAGAGCCTTTATGTGCGTCGGGCCAATTATTATGAAACGGATAAAATGGGCATTATCCATCATTCCAACTATATCCGATGGTTTGAAGAAGCGAGACTTCACTATATGGAAGAGATGGGGTGGCCGTTTACAAAGGTTGAGGCGATGGGAATCATCATTCCGGTACTCTCCGTGGACTGCCAGTATAAATCTATGGTTCGCTACGATGACATTGTGGATATTTACACAAAAATTACCAAATTCAGCGGTGTCAGGATGACGATTGGATACCGGGTACTGGATTCGGAGACCGGAGAGCTTCGATGTACCGGAGAAACGACCCATTGCTTTTTAAATGGGGATTATAAACCGGTTCGTATGAAACGGGAATATCCGGAATTATATGAGGTATTTATGAGCCATGTGGCTGTAGAATAGGAGGACAAAGCGTATGAAATTATACGAAAACGGCGCATATCTCTTAAACGGTGTGGATATCGTGGAGGATGCCGGTGATGTGAAGCAGATTCTTGCGGCAAAGACCGGGAAAGATGTTTCCAAAGAGGAAGCGGCAAAGAATACGATTGCCTATGGGATTCTGGAAGCCCACAATACTTCCGGAAATATGGAAAAGCTGAAAATTAAATTTGACAAACTGACATCCCATGATATTACCTTTGTTGGTATTATTCAGACAGCCAGAGCGTCAGGACTGGAAAAGTTTCCGGTACCTTATGTGTTGACCAACTGTCATAACAGTTTGTGTGCGGTTGGCGGTACTATCAATGAAGATGATCATATGTTTGGTTTGTCCTGTGCAAAAAAATACGGCGGTGTCTATGTGCCACCGCATCAGGCCGTTATCCATCAGTTTGCCAGAGAGATGCTGGCCGGCGGAGGCCGTATGATTCTCGGTTCAGACAGCCATACCCGTTATGGCGCCCTGGGTACGATGGCGATGGGCGAAGGCGGACCGGAGCTTGTAAAACAGCTTTTGAATCAGACTTATGATATCAATATGCCGGGAGTTATCGGCGTTTACTTAAAGGGTAAACCGATTCCGGGTGTTGGTCCTCAGGACGTGGCACTGGCCATTATCGGTGCTGTATTTGACAATGGTTATGTAAAAAATAAAGTTATGGAATTTGTCGGACCTGGTGTTTCCAACTTAAGTGCCGACTTCCGTATCGGTGTGGACGTTATGACGACAGAGACAACCTGTCTGTCTTCCATCTGGCGGACCGACGATGAGATTAAAGATTTCTATGAGATTCACAAACGTCCGGAAGACTATAAAGAATTAAATCCGGGAGCAGTGGCTTATTATGACGGTATGATTGAAATTGACCTGAGCGAGATCCGACCGATGATCGCGATGCCGTTCCATCCAAGCAATACTTACACGATCGATGAGTTAAATGCCAATCTGATGGATATTCTCGATGATTGTGAAAAGCGTGCCCTTGTGAGCCTTGACGGACAGGTGAACTTTACTTTGAAAGATAAAGTCCGCAACGGACGTCTCTATGTGGAACAGGGAATCATCGCTGGCTGTGCCGGCGGCGGTTTTGAAAATATTTGTGATGCGGCCGATATTCTGAAAGGCGCCAGCATCGGACCGGATGAATTTACGTTGAGTGTTTATCCGGCCAGCACACCAATCTACATGGAACTGGTAAAGAATGGTGCTGTAGCTGCATTAATGGCTACCGGTGCTATTGTTAAGACAGCTTTCTGCGGACCTTGTTTCGGAGCAGGCGATACACCGGCGAATAATGCATTGAGTATCCGTCATTCCACACGGAACTTCCCGAACCGCGAGGGTTCCAAGATTCAGAATGGACAGATTTCTTCTGTAGCATTGATGGATGCCCGTTCTATTGCAGCCACTGCGGCAAATAAGGGATACCTTACTGCAGCTACGGATATCGATGCCAATTATACAAAACCAAAATATTTCTTTGATGAAACGATTTATAAAAACCGTGTATTTGACAGTCATGGTGTGGCAGACCCGGATGTGGAGATCAAACTGGGACCGAACATTAAAGACTGGCCGGCAATGTCCGCTCTGCCTCAGAATATGCTGTTAAAGGTTGTATCCGAGATTCATGATCCGGTAACAACAACAGATGAACTGATTCCATCCGGCGAGACATCCTCCTTCCGTTCCAACCCACTGGGACTGGCAGAATTTACCCTGTCCAGAAAAGACCCGG
>CABRLU010000091.1 GCA_902471845.1 uncultured Lachnospiraceae bacterium
CGATTTTCAATTTCGTCAATACGGTTTTCAATGCGTTTAATCTGATTTTGACGTTTCCGTTCCCTGGCCTGTTCTTCTTTCTGACGCAGATAATCGTCTTTTCCGGCCGGTTTCGCCGGAAGGCTGTCTGCATCAGTTTCACCCGGGCGGGAATCCGGGACTGTGGCGGTCTTGAAACCGCCGGAGGAATCGATGGAAGGATGGTCCTTTTTTTCGATATAGTCGTCGTAATTTCCCGTATAACTGTTCAGTCCGCCGCCGGTCAGGTCGAGAATCCGTGTAGCTGTCTGATTGATAAAATAACGGTCATGGGAGACATAGAGGACAGTTCCGGTATAATTTTGAAGGGCTTCTTCAAGAATCTCCCGGGATTGGATGTCCAGATGGTTCGTCGGCTCGTCCAGTATAAGAAAATTTGCGTGGGAGAGCATGAGCTTGGCCAGTGAGACCCGGCCACGTTCGCCTCCGCTGAGTTCTTTGATCTGTTTGAAAACATCGTCTCCGGTAAACAGGAAAGCAGCAAGGACATTTCGAATCCGCGTATTGTTTAAGGTCGGATAGTCATCCGATATTTCTTCAAAAATAGTCTTTTCATCGTGAAGGACCTGATGCTCCTGATCATAATAACCAATATGTACTTTGGCTCCAAGGCGCAGTTCGCAGGTGTCGGCCGGCAGGAGACCATTGATAATTTTTAAAATGGTTGTTTTTCCGGCGCCGTTGTCACCGATTAAGGCAACCCGTTCGCCGCGCTTGATATCCATAGAGATATCCTGGAACAGATATTCATTGTCAAAGCTTTTGGTCAGATGTTCGATAAAAAGGACATCATTACCGCTTGTAGTGTCCGGTTTTAACAGAATGCGCATGCCTGTTTCTTCTTCAAAAGGCTTGTCGACAAGCTCTATCTTATCCAGCATTTTCTCACGGCTTTCCGCCCGCTTGATGGATTTTTCACGATTGAAGGAGCGGAGCTTCTGAATGACCGCTTCCTGATGGGCGATTTCTGCCTGCTGGTTTAGCCAGGCCTTTCGCTGGATATCCCGGAGCTGCGCTTTTTTTGCCGCGTAGTCGGTGTAATTTCCTTTAAAAACCTGGCCTTCATGATGGTCAATTTCGATAATCTTTGTCACAACTTTGTCAAGAAAATAACGGTCGTGGGCAACGATAATGACAGCACCTTTGTAATTCATCAGGAAAGTTTCCAGCCATGCAGTGGAATTCATATCCAGATGGTTGGTCGGCTCGTCGAGTAAAAGAATGTCCGGTTTAGCAAGCAGAAGCCGTCCGAGGGCCACGCGGGTTTTCTGGCCTCCCGAGAGAAGATGGACTTCCTTATTAAAATCTTCTTCAGTAAAGCCGAGACCCTTTAATACCCCGACAACTTCGCTGCGGTAGGCATAGCCGTTCTGGTCTTCGAAAGACTGACGCAGATGGGCATAGCTTTTAAGCAGACTGTCCAGTTCGGTTCCTTTTGCATCTTTCATTGCCAGTTCAACTTCAGCCATTCGCTGTTCCAGTGCAATAATATCTTTTTTTACATCAAGAAGTTCCTCATAAATCGTGCGATGGGAATCTCTGGAATGATGCTGAGCCAGATAACCAAGGGTCTTTCCTTTGGCCAGAATCACATCGCCCGAGTCCGGAGAAAGCTCATCCACGATAATCTTCATCAATGTGGATTTTCCGGCGCCGTTGATACCGACAATGGCCGCTTTTTCATAATCTTCAATATGAAATGATATATCATTCAGTATCACGTCAGTCCCAAAGGCTTTGGAAATGTGGTGACATGCAAGTATCATATAAATTTACATTCCTTTCCGGGTATAATGTCGAAATCTATTTTAGCACACGAGAAAAATTGTGTAAACAGGGGAAAAATTAATAAAGAAAGTTTGACAATTTAAAAACGATTCGATATAATAAGTTAAAAGTATACTGTGATTATTATTTAACAATTGGTTACAGAAAATAGATATGGGATAGGGTGTTGGAATATGAAGCAAAGGGAAATTTCAGCAGCGGTCATTCGCCGTCTGCCACGGTATTACCGATATTTGGGAGAATTACTGCAAAACGATGTTGTGCGTATTTCTTCGAAAGAACTCAGTAATCGAATGCGGGTAACTGCCTCCCAGATACGGCAGGATTTGAATAACTTCGGAGGTTTTGGACAGCAGGGTTATGGTTATAATGTCGAATACCTTCACAGTGAGATCGGCAAGATTCTTGGACTGGACGTTCAGCATAATATGATTATTATTGGTGCAGGTAATCTGGGACAGGCTCTGGCAAATTACAATTTTGAAAAAGTAGGTTTTCATCTGATCGGTATTTTTGATACGAATCCGCGGTTGAAGGGAGTTTCCGTGCGTGGAATTGAGATATATATGATGGATATGCTGGATGAGTTCGTGGCCACCCACCAGGTGGATGTGGTGACTCTGACCGTGCCTAAACGCCAGGCTGTGGAGATCGGCCATCATCTGGAAAAAATCGGCATAAAGGCCATCTGGAATTTTGCACCGACGGATTTGAATGTTTCGGAAGATGTCTGTGTAAAGAATGTACATTTGAATGAGAGTTTGATGACACTTTCCTACGAATACAGAGCCATGCATACCCAGGATGAAGAGAGCGGCCGGGATTGAGTTGGTAACTATGATTATAGGAATCGGAATCGATTTAATTGAGATTGAACGCATCAAAAAAGCCTGTGCAAAAGAGGCTTTTTTGTTGCGTTCATTTACTTTATGTGAGAGAGAATGCATTAATGGCCGACCGGAGCGGGCCGCCGGCAATTTTGCGGTGAAAGAAGCTGTCTCTAAAGCGATGGGAACAGGATTCAGGGGTATGTCCTTAAATGAAATAGAGGTGCTTCGTGATTCGCTTGGAAAGCCCTATGTGAATCTTTATGGCCGGGCCGCCGAAAAGGCAGAGACGATGGGTATCCGGCGATGGCATATATCCATCACAAACACGAAAACATTGGCTGCCGCTTATGTGATCGGCGAAGGAGTGGGAGAATGAAAACAGTAGTTACCGGAAGTGAAATGAAAGCAATTGACACCTATACGATTCAGGAACTTGGTATACCATCCCTTGTTCTTATGGAACGGGCGGCCCTGTCCATGGTCTGCCGGATGAAAGAAAGAATCGGACGGACAGACCGTATTTTGTGCATCTGCGGAGCGGGAAATAATGGCGGTGACGGAGTTGCAGTGGCACGGATTCTGTTTGGACAGGGGTATCCTGCAGCCATCTATATGGCCGGAAATCCGGAAAAATGGACGGAAGAAACAAAAAAACAAATTCAGATAGCAAGAAATGTGGGGGTACCTGAATATAATGAATTAGACCTTACCCATATAAAGGTCCTGGTGGATGGCCTTTTTGGTATTGGCTTGTCGAAAAATGTCCGTGAGCCTTATCATACGTTGATTGAAACAGTGAATCAATGGCGGGTGAGACGGGAAGACCGTCAGGTCTGGGCGGTGGACGTTCCATCGGGACTGTCTTCGGATACGGGACAACCTTTGGGCTGTGTTTTAAAGGCGGATTATACGGTGACCTTCGGTTATATGAAACAGGGCATGATTCTCTATCCGGGCCGGGAACTTGCCGGAAAATGCTTTGTAGAAGATATTGGTTTTCCGGAAAAATCACTGGAAGTTCATCCGGCGGCAGGCTTTACCTGTTATGTACAGGATTTTGAACAACTGCCAGACAGAAAAAATGATTCGAATAAAGGAACTTATGGTAAAATATTAGTAATCGCGGGAAGCAAAAATATGAGTGGTGCCGCTTATTTTGCCGGACGGGCAGCCTATGGTGTCGGCGCCGGGCTGGTGCGTATCCTTACGCCGGAGGCGAACCGGGTCATTCTGCAGGGTCAGCTTCCACAGGCGATGCTCTCTGTCTGGGAAGAGACAGATGCTGTTTCATTGGCAGATATGCTGGCCTGGGCGGATACGCTGGTTATTGGGCCGGGTATCGGAACAAGTGAAATAATGGCTCAGCGTCTGGAAGAAGTTTTTGCAGGGAGCAGGTGTCCGATTGTTCTTGATGCGGATGGCCTGAATCTTTTGGCAGAACATGAGGAATGGTATCCTCTGCTGACTGGACGGGCTGTTTTAACCCCGCATATGGGCGAGATGGCGCGTCTGACGGGACGTTCTATCGCTGAACTGAAGGCGGACAGGGCAAAGGCAGCCCTGGATTTTGCGCGGGAACATCAGATCATCTGTGTATTGAAGGATAGTTCTACCGTTGTTTCGGATGGAAAGCGTCTGTATTTTAATCAGACAGGGAACCACGGAATGGCGACCGGAGGCTCGGGAGATGTGCTTGCAGGGGTGATCGGTGGGCTGGCTGGTGCCGGTCAGGAACTTTTCAAAGCTGCTTACATGGGCGTTTTCCTTCATGGAAGTGCGGGAGATGCGGCGGCCGCCCGTTTTGGAGCCCGGGGAATGACCAGCGTGGAGATCATAGAGGGCCTTTTTGAGGTTCTCAAAAACTGAATTGAGGAACCGAGGTTGAAATTAAATTGAACAAGAGTGAAATGGGCAGTATTTACCGGGTATGTGCCGGGATAGATTTGGATGCTTTAAAATATAATGTAGATGGAATTAAGCGGTGTAAGGCGGAATCCGCTATGCTGATGGGCGTCATTAAGGCCGATGCCTACGGACATGGTGCAAAGGTCTTTGCCCATGAGCTGGATCGTATGGGTTTTGACTGGTTTGCTGTTGCCACAGCGGATGAAGGAATTGAACTGCGCAGAGACGGTATTGAGCAGCCGATATTGGTACTCGGATACAGTTGTGAAGCACAGTATCCGGACATGGTGCAGTGGGAGATCACACCGACGATTTACAGCCTGGATATGGCAAAGGCTTTTGATGCAGCGGCAGAAAAGGCCGGTAAGGTTGCCAATATACATATAAAAATTGATACGGGGATGAGCCGTATTGGTTTTCTTCCGGGGGAAAAAAGTCTGGATGAGATCGAAAAAATTCATGGGCTCAGGCATCTTCGGATTCAGGGAATGTTTACCCATTTCGCCTGTGCGGATATGCGGGATAAGACCCATGTGGGACATCAGATTGAAAAGTTTCGCCAGATGATTGACGGTGTTCGTCAGCGTGGAATTCCTGTAGAGATTTTTCACTGTTCCAACAGTGCTTCAATCATGGAGCTGCCGTCGGAGCATATGAATCTGGTCCGGGCCGGAATCATTCTGTACGGCCTTTATCCATCCCATGAGATGGAAGAGGAGAGGCTGCCGCTGAAACCGGTCATGTCGCTATACAGTCATGTGGTGCATGTAAAAGAGGTGCCGGAGGGAGTTACCGTCGGATACGGAGCAACCTATGTGACGAGACGTCCGACACGGATCGGGACCATTCCGGTGGGCTATGCGGACGGTTATCCGAGAATCCTTTCGAACAGAGCGTCCGTGTTGATTCGCGGCCGCAGGGCGCCGATCATCGGACGGGTGTGCATGGATCAGTTCATGGTGGATGTGACGGACATGCCGGAGGTTTCTGTGGGAGATGTGGTTACACTGATTGGACGGGACGGCGAAGAAACGCTGTCTGTTGAAGAGATTTCTGAAATGGCTGGTTCATTTAATTATGAGTTTGTCTGTGATGTGTCCAGACGGGTACCGAGAGTATATATTAAAAATGGGAAGCCTGTGAGCGTCGTCAATTATTTGCGCTAGACGGCGAATCGGGCGGGAACCTGGAGCCCCTGATGAATATACTTAAGATAAATGGGAATAATTCATCTTAGAGATTTATCAGGAGTGTGAAATGTGTGGTTATTAAGCGCGGAGATATATTTTATGCCGATTTAAGGCCGGTTGTCGGTTCGGAGCAGGGCGGCGTGCGTCCGGTACTCATCATTCAGAACGATACCGGCAATAAGCACAGTCCGACAGTCATCTGTGCGGCGATTACTTCACGAATGAATAAAGCAAAACTTCCGACCCATGTGGAGTTGGATGCGTCCAGATATCAGCTGGTGAAGGATTCGGTCGTCCTGCTGGAGCAGGTACGGACCATCGATAAAAAACGTTTAAAAGAAAAGGTCTGCCATTTAGATGTGGAGATTTTGAAAAAAGTCGATAAGGCGTTGAGTATAAGTCTGGAATTATAGGATAGTGTACAGTAAAGGAGAAGATGAAGGTATGGATGAGGGAAATCCCTGGAGAAAAACTTTTGGAAAATGGTTCAGAAGTGATTCGGATGATGAAAAACAGGAAGAGAAGATGGAAGAGGAAATCATACAGATGGTCAGCGAGGGGCATGAACAGGGGGCCATCGATGCTCAGGAAGCTAAAATGATCAGCAATATCATGGAATTTGATGATAAGGTAGCCTCGGAAGTCATGACACACCGGAGACATATTTCGGCATTTGATGTGTGTATGCCGCTGCGGGATATTGCAATCAGTATGGCGGATGACCGCTATTCCAGATACCCGGTCTATGAAGATGATGTGGATAACATTGTAGGTATTTTACATATCAAAGATGTTTTGAAATCTCTGCTGGCCTGTCCGGAGGGAAAGCCGGTACGGGAAGTGATGCGTCAGCCCTATTATGTTCCTGAAACACAGAATATCAGTCACCTGTTCCGTGAAATGAAAAATAAATCGGTCCATCTGGCGGTTGTCATTGATGAGTATGGCCAGACTGCAGGGGTGATTTCCATGGAAGATATTTTGGAGGAAATTGTCGGAAATATTCTGGATGAATACGATGTGGATGAACATTTTATCCAGGAGATGGACGACCATACATACTTAATGAAAGGCCTGACAGAGCTTTCGGATGTGGAGGAAGCGCTGCATATTGAATTTGATGATGATTTCGAAACACTGAACGGTTTCCTTATATCCCGGCTGGAACATATCCCTTCGGAAGATGAGCGAGCCAGTGTCTCTTACAGAGGATATCATTTTCAGGTAATGGGGGTGGCCGATAACACCATACAGATTGTAAAAGTGACGCCATTGCCAAACAAGACCTTGCAAGAATCCTAAATGGATGATAGAATATTAAAATTAGAAAGAATTAATCAAAGATAAGGAGTGTTATTATGTCAGGACATTCAAAGTTCGCCAACATAAAACATAAAAAAGAAAAGAACGATGCCGCAAAGGGCAAGATTTTTACAATTATCGGACGTGAAATTGCCGTAGCTGTTAAAGAAGGCGGAGCAGACCCTGCAAACAACAGTCGTCTTCGTGATGTTATTGCCAAAGCAAAAGCGAATAACATGCCGAATGATACCATTGAGCGCGGAATTAAACGTGCAGCCGGTGATGATGGTGCCGTAAACTACGAAAATGTTACATACGAAGGTTATGGACCAGGCGGTATTGCCATTATTGTTGAGACATTAACGGATAACCGGAACCGTACGGCTTCCAATGTTCGTAACGCCTTTACAAAAGGCGGCGGCTCTGTTGGTACGATGGGCTGCGTTTCCTTTATGTTTGATAAAAAAGGGTTAATTATTGTAGATAAAGAAGAGTGTGACATGGATGCGGACGATCTGATGATGATTGCTCTGGATGCAGGTGCAGAAGATTTTGCTGACGAAGAGGACAGCTTTGAGATTACAACAGCGCCGGAAGATTTCAGTACGGTGCGTGAGAATCTCGAAAAGGAAGGCATTCCGATGGCTTCAGCAGAAGTGACGATGATTCCGCAGACATGGGGAACTTTATCCAGCGAAGAAGATATTAAAAAGATGAATCGTATTTTAGATTTGCTGGATGACGACGATGATGTACAGAACGTATATCATAACTGGGACGAATAATCTGAAAATCGGTTATGGACAGGGCGAAAGGGCATTTGAAATTTTCAAGTGTCCTTTTATGTTATTTTGCAGGGAGGACAGATATGAAGACATTAGGTTTTATAGGAATGGGAAATATGGGACAGGCCATGATGAAAGGTTGTTTGAAAGTATTTAAACCGGAGGAACTTGTATTTACAGCTCTTTTAGAGAAAGAGTGTCAGGCAGTCAGCGAAAAAACAGGCGTAAGCTATGTGATGGACGCTGTCTCCTGTGCAGAAAGTGTAAAATATCTGGTGTTGGCAATTAAGCCTCAGGTATATCCGGAGATTCTGAAAAAGTTATCGGGGAAAATCCGGGAGGGTCAGATTGTTATATCCATCGCACCGAGCTATTCAATTGCTCAGGTAAAAGAAGGACTTGGCAGCAATGTCCGGGTCGTGCGGGCGATGCCGAATACACCGGCGATGGTAGGTGAAGGAATGAGCGGTGTCTGCTTCTCAGAAGATGTTTACAGTGATGAAGAGCGGCAGATGATACAAAACTTCTTTTCCTCTTTTGGAAAGATGGAGGTCGTTCCTGAAAATCTGATCAATGCGGTGACCGTGGCCAGCGGAAGTTCTCCTGCCTTTGTTTATATGTTTATTGAAGCATTGGCGGACAGTGCAGTAAAATACGGTATGCCCAGGGATAAGGCCTATACCTTTGCGGCCCAGGCAGTGCTCGGTTCGGCCAAAATGGTACTTGAAACGGGAGAACATCCGGGTAAATTGAAGGATAATGTCTGCTCACCGGGAGGAACGACTATTGAGGGTGTTGCAGTGCTTGAAGCCAGGGGAATGCGCAGTGCGGTAATTGAAGCTGCATCGGCAGTGTTTGATAAGTGTCAGCAGATGTAGAAAGGTGGGAAATTTTATGGAAGAATGTAAACGGATTCGGAGAGAATTGATGCATCACGGTGTTATCGTGGATTTTTATAAGGACACGATGCGGATGCCAAATGGTCATGAGGTGGATTGGGACTTGATTTCTCACAAGGGAGCCGCAGCTGTGGTGGCCGTGAGAGACGACGGTCGGCTTTTTATGGTTCGTCAGTACCGGAACCCATTGGAACGAGTGACACTGGAGCTGCCGGCCGGTGCATTAAATTTCAGAGAGGAACCGCCGGAAGACTGCGCCCGCCGGGAGCTGGAAGAAGAGACTGGTCATATGGCCGGGAAGATGGAGCATCTGGTCGATATTTTTACAACCGTAGCCTTTTGTGATGAGAAGATTTCTATTTATGTGGCAACGGATTTAAAACCGACCAAACAGCATTTGGATGAGGATGAGTTCTTAGATGTGTATACTTACCCGATAGAAGAATTAATTCAGATGATTTATGATGGAAAGATTCAGGACAGCAAAACCATCTGCGGTCTGATGACTTATTATCAGAAATATTGCAAATAATTGTTTCAGGCATATCTCTCCCGGCCAGTTCATATAATCAATAAAAGAACGGGTCGGGAGATGATTTTATTTTCAGAGACAGATATAGAGCGAGGATGTGGGCGCTGCTGATTTTATTTGGAGTGGTTCTGGGCACCTTGCTTTTGAATGTGACCATGGAATTCTGGGGGACAGCCCTGACAGAGCAGGTGGAACAGTATCACCGGCTTCTGCAGGGACAAATGGAGCCTTCACTGGGCGTGTTTTTCAGAATCTGTTTTTACCGGCTTGGTATTGCACTGGTTCTGATGGCGTGTATTCGGCTGACAGGCAATTATTATATTCTCTATCCGTCCATTTTTCTGATGAGTCTTTCCTTTGGATATACA
>CABRLU010000092.1 GCA_902471845.1 uncultured Lachnospiraceae bacterium
GACGCTCTTCCGATCTTATAAAACCGATTCTTTCAATTCAGGGAGACCGGCTGGATGCCTACGCAAAGGCCCGCGGGACAAAACGCTGTCGGGCCAGGCTGATTGAAGCTCTGAGAAATGATTTTAAAGAACGTCTGGATGGAGCAGATATGTCGAAGGTGCGGGTCGGAACTGCCGGTTCCTTCCGAAACGCAGAAGATGCAGAAGCCTGGCGGCAGGAAGTGGCGGATGCCTTTCCGGGACTTGACGTAATATATGGTAATCTGGGATGCAGCATTGCTACCCATACCGGGCCGGAGGCCAGAGGTATCGGATTCTACAAGGTATTGTAAGGTTTCCGGAAATGGCGGTTAAATGAGGGAAGAGACATGAAAAGATATGTGGATATGGCGGATATTTCCGATGGAAGATATTACAGTTCCGGGGATATGGTAAAAGCCGGGTGCAGTGGCTGCGGAAGCTGTTGCCGTGGAATGGGAAAGAGTATCATCCTTGACCCATTGGATATATTTCGGTTGGTGACCCGGCTTGGCTGTACCTTTGAAGAACTGATGAAGGATAAGATTGAGCTGAATGTGGTGGACGGCATTATTCTGCCGAATCTGAAAATGACGGAAACATCCGATTGCTGTGCTTTTTTGGACGGGCAGAACCGGTGTGCGGTGCATGATTTTCGGCCGGGAATCTGTCGTCTGTTTCCACTGGGACGTTATTATGAACAGGAGAACTTTAAATATTTTCTTCAGGTTCATGAATGTAAAAATTCCCATCCAACCAAAGTGAAGATTAGAAAATGGCTGGAGGAGCCGGAACTTAGACGGCAGGAAGCCTATATCTGCCGTTGGCATTATTTCCTTAAAGATATTCAGGAACGGCTGGATGCAAAAAATGATGATGGACTGCGCCGTCAGGTAAGTCTCTATATTTTACAGAAATTTTATATGGAAGCCTTTCCGGCGGACGGGGATTTTTATGAATTGTTTGAAACTCGGGCAGAGGAAGCGGAACGGGTGCTTCATAGCATAATGATGCAATAATAAAAGGTCTTAAAAGAATGGGATGTTCTTATTCTTTTAAGGCCTTTTTAAATAATTCATAAAATCATTGTCCTTTTTACGGTACATTGTTATAATTGTCTGGAATGAAGAGGTTAGAGAATATATGGCAAAGTTACAGAATCAGAAGATAAAAATTTTATATCTGATGCGGGCTTTTCTGGAGCGTAGTGATGAAAAACATCCGTTGACCATGGCGGATCTGATGACAGAATTGGGGCGTTATGGTATTCAGGCGGAGAGAAAGAGTATTTATGCCGATATTGAGACGCTGAGAACTTTCGGGATGGATATTATTCTGCGAAAGGATGCTCCGGCCGGATATTATCTGGGAAAGCGTGATTTTGAACTGCCGGAGTTAAAGTTATTGGTCGATACGGTGCAGGCATCGAAATTTATTACGGCAAAGAAATCCGGTGAGCTGATTCAAAAGCTGGAAGGGCTGGCCAGTCACTATGAAGCCCGTCAGCTGCAGCGTCAGGTTTATGTGGCAAATCGGATTAAGACGATGAATGAAAGCATCTACTATAACGTAGATAAAATACACAATGCCATTTCGGAAAATGTAAAAATCCGGTTTCAGTATTATGAGTGGACCGTGCCAAAGGGGATGAAGCTGCGGAGGGACGGTGCTTTTTATTGTATCAGTCCCTGGGTGCTGACCTGGGATGATGAGAATTATTACCTGTTGGGTTTTGATGAGGAAGCAGGAATCGTAAAACATTACCGGGTGGATAAGATGTTGGGCATTGAGATGATGAAGGAGCCGAGGCTTGGACGGGAGCATTTTGCTGATTTTGACACAGCGGTGTTTTCCAAGAAGATTTTCGGCATGTTTGGCGGCGAAGAGCAGGATGTAAAAATCCGATTTGAGAATCGATTGATCGGTGTAGTCATTGACCGTTTCGGAAAAGACGTTACTGTTCGTCCGTTCGGAGAAAATCATTTTGATATTCGGGTCCGAATTGTCGTAAGCCATCCTTTTTTCGGCTGGCTTTCCGGGCTTGGCGCCGGAGCAAAAATTTTATCGCCGGAAAATGTGGCTGAAGACTATCGGCAATTTTTATGCGACATACTGGCCCAGTACGGGGAAGCAGATCGGTAGAATACGAAAGAGAAACGTGAACGGGGGACATGCAGTGATGACAGAATCTGTGGGAAAGAAGCAGGCAGAAAGAGCAGAAAAAATACACGGAAAAAATGCCTGGATGGGAACGGTCTTTGTTTTGACGGCCGGTGTCTGTTGGGGATTTATAGGCTTTTTTTCATCCCATTTGTCGGGCGCTGGCTATAGTCCTGTGCAGCTGGCTTTTTTAAGGAATATTGTGGCGTCTGTGGCTATGTGGGGATATCTTCTGATATTCCGGCGGGAGACATTAAAAATAAACTGGAAAGATCTGTGGATGTTCATCGGCACGGGAACATTCAGTGTGGTTTTCTTTAATATTGCTTATTTCATGACGATTGAGCAGACGACCCTGTCGGTGGCGGCGATTCTGCTCTATACGGCGCCGTGTTTTGTGATGGTCATGTCGGCTCTGCTGTTTCATGAAAAGGTGACCCGGACAAAAGGAGCCGCCCTTGTGCTGGCATTGTTTGGCTGTGCCTGTACGACAGGGATTTTTCATGGCGTTGGAGGTTCTGTGCCTGCTTTTGGAATTTTTACAGGAATTGCTTCCGGATTCTGCTATGCGCTGTATTCGATTTTTGGTCATATTGCACTGAAAAAATACGGTACGGTGACCGTGACGGCTTATACGTTTCTTGTTGCCGCAGTCAGTCTTCTGCCTTTTATAAATATGGGGGAGATAGCGGCTTTGACGGCGGAACCGTTGGTACTTGGGAATATTATAGGCATTGGAATTATTTCGACATTATTGCCATATATTTTTTATACCATGGGACTTCAGAGTACGGAGCCGGGAAAGGCGTCTGTGATGGCCTTTGTGGAACCGATGGTGGCCACGCTGGTGAGTATTTTTATTTTAAAGGAAGAATTTACATGGATGGGAATGGCCGGGGTGGCCGCGATTTTTCTGTCCATTGTGTTGTTGAATGTGAAAGGGCGTGATTAAATGGAACAGATCGGAATCTGCGGCACGGGTCTGATGGGGGCCACCATGGCTCAGATATTTGCAGAAAAAGGTTATGAAACACGAATTTACGGGCGGACAGAAGCATCTCTGGAACGGGGAAAAAAGATAATCACTCTGGAAGAGGGGGCGCCGTTGTATTATACGACCCGGTTGGAAGATTTGGGAAAATGTGATATCATTATTGAATCTATCGTGGAAAATCTGGCGGTAAAGCAGGAATTTTTTGAGCGCTTATCAAAAATTGTCGGGGCGGAAACGATTCTGGCAACGAATACGTCCGGCCTGTCTATGAATCGAATCTGTGAGCGGGTTCAGGGGAAGGAAAGGTTTCTCGGAATGCACTGGTTTAACCCGTCCAATCTGATTCCTTTAATAGAGATTATCTGTAACGAAAAAACAGAGCAGAAATATGTGGAAGCGGTGTACGCACTGGCAAAGGCCATCGGAAAGAAGCCGGTCATTTGCCGTCAGGATGTCCCGGGATTTATCGCTAATAGGATTCAGTTTGCTGTTTTAAGAGAGTGTATGGATATTGTCGAAAAAGGAACAGCGACGGTGGAGGACGTGGATGCGGTGATGAAATACGGTCTTGGTTTTCGGTATGCGGCTTACGGGCCTTTTGAGGTGGCAGATTTTGGCGGTCTGGATACGTTTTATCATATATCCGAATATTTAAATGCGGATTTGTGTGATGTAAAAGAGCCCCAAAAGTCACTCCGGGATTTATATGAGCAGGGCTGTTATGGCGTAAAAAATGGCCGGGGTTTCTATGATTATAGTGATGGAAAGGGCGAAGAAGCTGTAAAAATTCGGAACAGGAAATTTAAAGATATGAAAGATTGTCTTGATAAATGGGAAGAATATTAAAAGAAATGCAGGAGGATCAGGGATGTTATGGATTAAAAACGGGCGTCTGGTAGACCCGAAAAGTCAGACAGATAAAATATGTGATATTTGTATCGAAAGGGATCGAATCGCGGGAATCATACCACCGGGCAGTGCAGAGCAGAAGCATCGGGAAACGGATGAAATCATCGATGCGGCCGGAATGGTCGTAGCTCCGGGGTTAATTGATGTGCATGTACATTTCAGAGAACCGGGTTTTACTTATAAAGAAGATGTGGCAACGGGAGCGGCTGCGGCGGCTGCCGGAGGCTATACGACGGTCATCTGCATGGCCAACACAAAACCGGTGGTGGACAATGAGGAAACCCTCACTTATCTTCGGGAGCGGGCGGCCGGAATGCCGATTCATGTATTAAATACGGCGGCCATCACGAAAGGTTTTGGCGGTACGGAGCTGACCGACATGATTGGTTTAAAAGCGTTGGGGGCTGTCGGATTTACCGATGATGGGGTGCCGATTAAAGATACGGCGATCGTTATGGAGGCAATGAAGATGGCGAAAGCACTGGACGTGCCTCTGAGCTTTCATGAAGAGGACCCGGCGCTCATCGGAAGCTTTGGTGTCAATCAGGGACCGGTATCGACAGCGGTCGGTGTGGAAGGCGCACCGGCGGTAGCTGAAGATGTACTTGTAGCCAGAGACTGTGCATTGGCTTTAAGTACGGGAGCCTCTATCGATATTCAGCATATCAGCAGCGCTACATCCGTGGCCATTGTCCGTGCTATGAAAGCCCTTGGGAAAAATATTCATGCCGAAGCGACGCCTCAGCACTTTTCGCTGACGGAAGAAGCGGTCCTGGCGAAAGGGACCCTTGCCAAAGTCAATCCTCCGATTCGTACCGAGGAAGACCGTCAGGCGATTATTCATGGCTTGATGGACGATACCATTGACTTTATTGCGACGGATCATGCGCCTCACAGCGGGGAGGAAAAGGCCCGGGATATGAAGTCTGCGCCAAGCGGAATGATCGGTCTGGAAACAGCGTTAGCTCTCGGTATTACCCATCTGGTGAAACCGGGGTATTTAAGCCTTTCCCATTTTCTCGAGAAGCTGACCACAAACCCGGCAAATCTCTATCATCTGGATGCAGGCTATGTGGCTGTGGGCGGCAAAGCCGATCTGGTCATTTTCGATGAAAATGAAACCTGGACCGTCGGTGAACATTTTAAATCGAAAGCGTCCAATTCACCATTTATCGGGGAAACGCTTCAGGGAAAGGTTAAATTTACGATTTGTGACGGGAAAATTGTTTATGAATATTGAAACGGGAATACCATTTATCACAGTATTTATACAGGGCCTACTCAGCTTCTTTTCTCCGTGTATTCTGCCGCTGGTGCCATTATATATCAGTTATCTGGCCGGCGGCATGTACCGGACCGATGAGAATGGGAAGATTTCTTATCCGAGAAAAAAAGTGCTGATTCATACCCTTTTCTTCATTTTGGGCATTGGCTTTGCCTTTGTCCTGCTAGGGCTTGGTTTCACAGCCATCGGAAGGTTTTTCAGCGGCAATAAGGTCTGGTTTACCCGGATCGGCGGACTGATCATGATTGGATTTGGTCTGTATCAGTTGGGAATCTTCGGAAAATCCCGGTCGATGGAACAGACCCATCGTCTGCCTTTTTCCATAGAGGGGAAGACGTTCGGGCCGTTTATGGCGCTGCTTCTCGGTTTTACCTTCAGTTTCGCCTGGACGCCCTGTGTCGGTCCTGTGCTGGCCAGTGTGCTGCTGATGGCTTCCTCTGCGGCGACAGCGGCGTCCGGTTTTGCATTGATCGGCGTTTATATGGCAGGCTTTGTGCTGCCTTTTCTTGCCGTGGGCATTTTTGCAGGAGCAGCTCTGGATTTCTTTAACCGGAAACGTCAGGTGATTCAATATACGGTTAAAATCGGCGGCATTCTGCTCATCCTTATGGGTGTTATGACTATGACCGGATGGATGAATGGTCTGACGGGATATCTGTCCGGCTTTGGAACGGGCAGTCAGAACGAAGCTGCCGCCCCGGAAACGAGCGAGATGGCCGAGAAGCCAGAGACACAGGCGGAAACCGTCAGGGGAACGGAAACTGCCGGAGAGACGGAAACTGCCGGAAAACAGACAGTGGCGGCACCCGACTTTACGCTGACAGACCAGTTCGGAAATTCGCACACCCTGTCCGAATATAAAGGAAAGACAGTTTTCCTGAATTTTTGGGCCACATGGTGCGGGCCGTGCCGGATGGAAATGCCTTATATCCAGAAAGTTTATGAAGATTACGGAAACAACAGCGGGGATGTGATCATCCTTGGCGTAGCCAATCCGAAAACGAAAGACCAGCCGAACAACAGCGATGTGACCCAGGAAGAAGTAGAAAGCTTTTTGTCGGAAAATGGCTATACTTATCCGGTGGCTATGGATTTGGACGGAAGTATTTTTGCTGCGTATGGCATTCAGGCCTTTCCAACCACATTTATGATTGATAAAAATGGCAATGTCTATGGATATGCGCCGGGAAGTCTCAGCGAAGATATGATTCGGAGCATCATTCAGCAGACGATTGACAGCGTAGGAAATAATTGATATTCATAGTAGAAATTTTAACTTTACACAGAGTTAAAATATGATATAATGGTTGCGGATAGTATTCCTCAGGAAACTATACCTTGACACGCGGAGCCTGACGAAGCGTGCCCCATGCGAAGCATATGAGATAAGGGATGCCCTTTGGGTATACCTTGACACGCGGAACCTGACGGAGCGTGCCCTATGCGAAGCATATGACATGAGGGGTGCCTTTCGGGCATACCGGGACTAAACTTGTTTGCAAATCCTGGATTTAAGTCTTTGAATCCGTAATGGAACTTATATCGTGAGCGAATGGGATTCCGTGGGAGCATCACCTTGGAAAGAAGGTGGTCGGGATGAGAATAGGATTTGTTGGTGCAGGAAAAGTTGGCTTTACTCTGGGAAAATACATGTCGGAACGCAACGTGTGTGTATCCGGATACTATAGCAGAAGTGAAGAGTCAGCCAGACAGGCATCTATTTTTACACATACAAAGTATTACGAGACACTTGAAGATTTGATAGGGTCTAGTGATGCTCTCTTTTTGACGGTTCCGGACGGGGCCATCGAAGGTGTATGGAATTCTATAAAACGATATTCTTTGACAGGCAAGTTTATTTGTCACTGTAGCGGCGTGATGACGAGCGCCGTATTTTCTGAGATTGACCAGATGGGAGCATTTGGTTATTCTATCCATCCTTTGTTTGCGATTCACAGCAGATCGCAATCGTATCAGGAAATTTCTCAAGCTTATTTTACAATTGAAGGACCGGAAGCGCATATTGATTTCTGGAAGAATTTTTTTGAAAATCTGGGAAATCCGGTGCGTATTATTCAGGCAGAGCAGAAGGTGCTTTATCACGGCGCCGCTGTTTTTGCGAGTAATCTGGTCACAGGCCTGTTTGAAGCAGGGGTCGATTTATTGATGGACTGCGGCTTTGACAGGGAAAGCGGGGAAGCGGCGCTTAAGCCTTTATTTCTCCATAATTGTCAGTCGGTAGCCCGCGTGGGGACGGCGGCCGCTCTGACAGGACCAGTGGAGCGGGCGGATGAAAAGACCATCCAGAAGCATTTAACCGTGCTGCCGCCGGAGGAAAAAGAAATTTATATACGATTGTCGGAAGTGTTGGTGGATATTGCAAAACGGAAACATCCGGAACGGGATTACAGTAGTTTATCCCAAATATTTGAAAGGAATGGAGAAGTAAAATGAAAAACACAGTTGCAACCTTTAGAAAGGCAAAGGAAGATGGAAAGAAGCTGTCTATGCTGACAGCCTATGATTATTCGACAGCAAGTCTGTTGGATGCTGCCGGAATTAACGGCATTCTTGTTGGGGACTCATTGGGCAATGTAATTCTTGGTTACGAGGATACGATTTCTGTGACCATGGAGGATATGATTCATCATGGCGCAGCAGTCGCCAGAGGTGCAAAGAATGCCCTCGTTGTTGTGGATATGCCGTTCATGTCTTATCAGGGGTCTGTCTATGATGCGTTGAAAAATGCAGGCCGTTTAATGAAAGAAGGCCGTGCCAATGCAGTCAAACTGGAAGGCGGCGTTGAGGTTGTGCCTCAGATTCAGGCAATCGTTCAGGCAGGAATCCCGGTGATGGGCCACCTGGGACTGACACCTCAGTCAATTAACGCATTTGGCGGATATAAAGTTCAGGGTAAAGATGAGGCGGCGGCTCAGAAGCTTTTGGATGATGCAAAAGCCATTGCTGAAGCCGGTGTATTTGCCATGGTTCTGGAATGTGTGCCGTCTGCTCTGGCGAAGAAAGTGACAGAAGCCGTTCCGGTGCCGACCATTGGTATCGGTGCTGGCGCAGACTGCGACGGACAGATTCTCGTATATCAGGATATGCTCGGTATGTTCTCTGATTTCACACCGAAGTTTGTTAAACGCTATGCCAATATCGGTGAAGCTATGAAAGCCGCTTTTAAAGGCTATATTGATGAAGTCGGCGAAGGCGCTTTCCCGGCGGCAGAACACGGATACGGCATTTCAAATGAAGTGATTGAGAAATTATACTAGGAGGCAGCTGTGATGCAGATAGAAAAAACAGTGGCCGGCGTGAAAGCGCAGGTCAGAGCATGGAAAAAAGAAGGTTTGAGCGTCGGCCTGGTACCGACGATGGGATATCTTCATGAAGGTCATAAAAGTTTGATTGAACGCGCGGTAAAGGAAAATGACCGGGTTGTTGTCAGCATTTTTGTCAATCCGACCCAGTTCGGACCGACAGAGGATCTGGAGAGTTATCCGAGAGATTTAAATGCGGACAGCATTCTCTGTGAAGAAGCGGGGGCAGCGCTTATTTTTGCGCCGGAAGCTTCTGAAATGTATGCGGAAGATTTTACGACGTATGTGAATACGAGCGGCGTGACGGCGGAACTTTGTGGAAAAAGCCGTCCGATTCATTTCCGCGGCGTGTGTACAGTTGTCAATAAACTCTTTAATATTGCCACACCGGACAGAGCCTACTTTGGCGAGAAGGATGCACAGCAGCTGGCGGTCATCCGCCGGATGGTTCGGGATTTAAATATGAATGTGGATATTGTCGGCTGCCCGATCATTCGTGAGGCTGACGGCCTGGCAAAGAGTTCCAGGAACACCTATCTGTCTCCGGAAGAGCGGCAGGCAGCGTTGGTTTTGAGCCGGGCCATCAAAGCAGGAAAAGCTATGGTTCAGTCCGGGGAAAAGGACGGCGA
>CABRLU010000093.1 GCA_902471845.1 uncultured Lachnospiraceae bacterium
TATTCCTTTGTCGGTCGTCGGGAGATGTACAAGCTCCGTGAAATTATGAATTACACCCGGGCCAAAATCAAATATATGAAGATACCGAAGGCTGCGGATATTGCCCAGGTCCGAACGAAACAGATGATGAAGGAAATACTGAAAATTATGGAACGGGAAAATCTGGACCGCTATGCCCGTGCTATTGAAAAGTTCATGGGAGAGGAAGAATTCCAGAATTATACGATTCTCGACGTGGCGGCGGCATTTTTAAGCCGGGAGATTCCTGCGGAAACGTTTAAAGAAATTGAGGAACGTCCAAGATTTCCTGAGGTATTTAAAAAGAAAAAGGTTTATTCAGATCGAAGGGAACGTTCAGGAAGACGGAGACGGTCGGATAAGAGAGAGGAAAAAAGAGGGAAGGGAAGACGATAAATTCCCCTGTTAATTAAAAACCAAATATGGTATACTGTCTTAGAGTATAAATGAACGGGAGGATAAACCATGATTGATAAGCTGGTGGAAAAGATAAGAAAGACAGGGGCACCGATCGAAGTCGGATTGGACCCGATGCTTGACTATGTTCCGGAATTTGTGAAGCAGAGAGCTTATGAGGAACAGGGTGAGACTTTGGAAGGGGCTGCAGAAGCCATCTGGCAGTTTAATAAAGCAATTATCGATGCCGTATATGATTTGATCCCTGCGGTAAAGCCACAGATTGCCATGTACGAACAGTTTGGCATTCCTGGAATCATGGCTTTTAAGAAAACCTTAGATTATTGTCATGAGAAAGACCTGATCGTCATCGGTGATATTAAGCGGGGAGATATCGGTTCGACCTCCGGAGCCTATGCGACGGGCCATCTGGGAAAGGCTCAGGTGGGAAGCAAGTCTTACTATGGCTTTAATGAAGATTTTATTACGATTAATCCTTACATGGGTACGGACAGTGTACAGCCCTTTATCGATGTGGCTGTGCCTGAGAAAAAAGGTATGTTTATTTTAACAAAAACATCAAACCCTTCCAGCGGCGAATTTCAGGATCGGTTGATCGACGGACGTCCCCTTTATGAATGGGTGGCTGAGAAGGTTGTTGAATGGGGAAGCCAGCATATGGGCGAGTGCGGCTACAGCTATGTGGGCGCAGTTGTCGGAGCTACCTATCCGGAGATGGGGAAGGTGCTGCGCGGTATTATGAAGAAGAACTTTATTCTTGTGCCGGGATATGGCGCTCAGGGAGCAAAGGGTTCAGACCTTGTCAATTACTTTAATGAAGATGGTCTCGGAGCAATTGTCAATTCCTCCCGCGGTATTATTGCAGCATATAAACAGCCAAAATACGAAAAATTCGGTCCGGAGGGCTTTGCAGATGCATCCCGTCAGGCCATTCTGGATATGATTGAGGATATCCAGGTTGGTGCAGGATTGAGATAGGAGATAGACGAAACATGCAGGAAAAAGAATGTAAAATCGTGAGAGTCATTTCTCAGAAATCACTGGCATCGGATGTTTACAGCCTCTGGCTGGATGTGGGAGAGATGGCAAAACATGCAAAAGCCGGTCAGTTTGTTTCTGTTTACAGTAAAGATGGAAGCCGCATGTTGCCGCGTCCGATCAGTATATGTGAGGTTGCAAAGGCGACAAAGGCTATCCGTCTGGTATACCGGGTGGTCGGTGAAGGAACAAAAGAATTTTCAAAACTGGTATCAGAGGATACTGTTAAAATTATGGGCCCCCTCGGCAATGGTTATACATTGAGTGATAAAAAGGCGATCCTTGTCGCCGGTGGTATCGGTATTCCTCCGATGCTCCAGTTGGCAAAGGAATTGAAGAAAGTGGAAAAGACCATCGTCCTTGGTTACAAAGATAGTCAGACATTTCTTAAAGATGAATTGGAGAGATGGGGCAAAGTCGTTGTAGCTACGGAAGACGGCAGTGTCGGCGTAAAGGGAAATGTATTGGATGCCATTCGTGAGGAAGGCATCGAGGGCGAAATTATCTACAGCTGCGGTCCGACACCGATGCTGCGCGCATTGAAGGTGTATGCGGAGGAAAAGGGGATTGAAGCACAGATTTCCCTGGAAGAAAAGATGGCCTGCGGCATCGGGGCCTGTCTGGCCTGTGTCTGTCAGTCGAAAGATGTGGATGAACATTCACATGTACACAATAAACGGATCTGTAAAGACGGTCCGGTATTTGATGCGCGGGAGGTGGAACTTTGATGAATACGAAAGTAAATCTTGCCGGTGTTGAACTTAAAAATCCGGTGATGGAAGGTTCCGGTACCTTTGGTTCCGGCGCAGAATACAGTGAATTTGTCGATTTGAATAAGTTGGGGGCAGTGGTCACAAAGGGTGTAGCCAATGTGCCATGGCCGGGAAATCCGACACCGCGTATTGCGGAGACAGCCAGCGGTATGCTCAATGCCATCGGCCTGCAGAATCCGGGAATTGATGTACTGATTCAGCGGGACATCCCGTTTTTAAAGCAGTTTGATACAAAGATTATTGTCAATGTCTGTGGAAAGACGACGGAAGATTATCTGGAAGTTGTGGAACGTCTGGGAGATCAGCCGGTAGACTTGCTGGAAATCAATATTTCCTGTCCGAATGTGAAGGAAGGCGGCATTGCCTTTGGGCAGAATCCGAAGGCTGTGGAGGAGATTACCAAAGCGGTGAAAAAAGTGGCAAAGCAGCCGGTCATCATGAAGCTGAGTCCCAATGTCACAGATATTACGGAGATGGCAAAGGCGGCAGAGGCCGGCGGCGCCGACGTCTTGTCATTGATCAATACATTGACGGGAATGAAGATCGATATTTACAAACAGGACTTTGCTCTTGCGAATAAAACCGGAGGACTTTCAGGTCCGGCCATTAAGCCGATTGCCGTGCGTATGGTCTATCAGGTGGCCAATGCGGTAAATATTCCGATTATCGGTATGGGCGGCATACAGACCGGTGAGGATGCCATGGAATTTATTTTAGCCGGAGCTACAGCGGTAGCTGTGGGAACGGCCAATTTTAATAATCCATTTGCTACGGAACAGGTGGCGGCCGGGATTGAATCTTATATGAGACAGATGGGTGTCGATGACATCCGGGATTTAATTGGAAAGGTAAAATAACAATAATGGAAGCATATAAGAAATTATTGAAGGAAGAAGTTGAAATTTTTCGGAAAAAAGGACATGAATTTCTGGAAGGTACACTGACCAGAGCTGAATTTAAAGGACTTTCCGGCGGTATGGGAAGTTATGCCCAAAAGGAGACGGGAAAGTTTATGATTCGTCTGAGAACACCGTCGGGAATTGTGTCAAGAGAACATTTTGGACTGATTCTGGATTATGCCCAAAAGTATGGTCTGGATAAAATCCATCTGACAACACGCCAGGCGGTACAGCTTCATGATCTGAGTATTGATGATGTGTGCGATATTATGAAGGACGCCATTGATCAGGATCTGTTTACCCGGGGCGGAGGCGGGAATTTTCCCCGAAATGTATCTCTTTCGCCGATGGCCGGCGTGGATCCGCAGGAAGTTTTTGATGTGACGCTTTATGCCCGTCAGGTTGGCGACTACTTTTTGCGCAATGCCACAGGATATAAGCTGCCGAGAAAGTTGAAGGTGGCCTTTTCTTCAAGTGCTTCGGATACGGGCTGTGCGACAGTGAACGATATGGGATTTGTCGGTGTTCTTGACGGAGGAAAACCGATGTTCCGTCTGTGGCTGGCCGGAGGAATGGGCGGTCAGCCGGCCCTGGGAATTCCTTATGATGAACTGGTGGCGCCGGAAGAAGTTCTTTATTATGTGGAGGCGATGGTTCGTCTCTTTATGGCTGAGGGTGATTACACCAATAAGGCCCGGGCCCGGGTGCGTTTTATACCGCGTCGTATGGGTGTAGAGGCCTTTATGGAATGTTATAAGAAACATCTGGAGGATGTGAAAAAGGAATGTCAGTTTGACGGCATCACACCGGTGGTCTGGCAGGAAAATATAACTTCCGAAAGAACCGGCGATGCGGCAGCAGTATCGGAAAATCCTCTGATTCTGCCGCAGAGACAGAAAGACTGGTTTACGGTGGTACTGCATCCGCTCTGCGGCCAGCTTAAGTTAGAGGACGGAAGAAAGATTCAGAAGATTCTTTCGGATATTCCGGAGGCAGAGATTCGCCTGAGTATGGATGAAGAATTATATATACGCAATCTTTCAAAAGATGAAGCGGAAAATCTGTTAAAAGTTATGGAAAGCCATATGATGATGCGTCCGGTACGGATGTCTGTGAGCTGTATTGGTACGCCGACCTGTCAGGCTGGTGTCAACCAGAGCCAGAAGCTTTGTCAGGCGGTGGTGAAGGCGGTTGCCGACGCTGAACTGGATGAAAAACGGCTGCCGAAGCTTTATATCAGCGGTTGTCCGAACTGCTGCGCACGGCATCCGGTTGCGGCAATGGGCTTTTCCGGACGTAAAGTCAAAGTGGACGGCGTGATGGAAGAAGCTTTTGATTGCTTTATCGGCGGACATGTCGGTGTGGATACGAGTTGCTTCGGAGAAAAAGTGGGTACCATTCTGGCGGAACGGATTCCTGAAATGATCGTAGAATTAGGTCAGATGCTTACAAGAGAGAAAAAAGATTATATGGATGCGCTGGCGGACGGTTCAGCCGCAACAGTGATTCAAAAATACTGTCAGGCATAGAGGAGGAAAAAACCATGGAACAATATAAACAGGAATTTATCGAATTTATGGTTGAAAGCGATGTGCTCAAATTTGGTGAGTTTACATTGAAGAGTGGAAGAAAATCCCCATTTTTCATGAATGCAGGAGCCTATGTGACAGGCACACAGCTCCGCCGTCTCGGTGAATATTATGCCAAGGCGATTCATGACAACTATGGTCTGGACTTTGATGTGTTATTTGGGCCGGCATATAAAGGTATACCTCTGGGAGTTGCCACAACGATGGCTATCAGCGAATTATATGGAAAAGACATTCGTTACTGTTCCAATCGTAAAGAAGTGAAGGACCATGGGGATACAGGCATTCTTCTCGGAACAAAACTTAAAGATGGCGACCGGATTGTCATTATTGAGGATGTGACAACCTCCGGAAAGTCTATCGAAGAAACTTTCCCGATCATTAAGGCTCAGGCGGATGTGGAAATCAAAGGACTTATCGTGTCTCTGAACCGTATGGAAGTCGGAAAAGGCGGAGAGAAGAGCGCTCTGGATGAAATTAAAGATTTATATGGATTTGAGACAAGTGCGATTGTGTCCATGGCAGAGGTTGTTGAATATTTGTATAATAAACCGTATAATGGCAAGATCATTATTGATGATACTTTGAAAGAGGCAATTGATGCTTATTATGCACAGTACGGTGTCAAATAGAGGAGGAAGCTCTATGGATGAAAAGATTTATAAATCAATGGGACGTATCGGCGGCGCGAATATCGCCATGGGTATCGTATGTATCGTTGTTGGTGTGACTGTGGGCGTTTTATCCATTGTCTGCGGCGGTCGGTTATTGAATGATAAACGGCATTTGCTTTTCTAAAAGTTGGTGTTTTTCAGAAAACGAAAGAAAAGGACGAGTCAATGTCCTTTTCTTTCGTTTTGGAGCTATATAGAAGGTGTAAAATGAAAAAAATTCAGTGGGGCACGGTCGTGTTCCTGATTATATATTTGATGGTTCTGGCTTATGTCTGTTTCTGGAGTGAAGGATATGGCCGGACGGAGGTGCAGAATACATATCGTTATAATCTTGTGCCATTTAAAGAGATTATGAGGTTTTATACATATAGAGAACTGGTGGGCATTCAGGCATTTTTACTGAATCTTTTTGGAAATGTTCTGGCTTTCATTCCTTTTGGCGTGATGGTACCTATCGTCAGCAGAAAGAATCGAAAATTTTTCCGGGTTTTGGGTCTGACATTTTTATTGAGTTTATTTATCGAATGTATTCAGTTAATCTTCAAAGTAGGTTCCTTTGATGTGGACGATTTGATCCTGAATACATTGGGCGGAGTTATTGGCTATGTAGTGTTCTGGCTGATGAATCAGATAAGGAGGCAGTGGTTTGTCAAATAAAGTATACAGTTTTACAAAGGTTGAAAAGAGGCTGACAAAGTCGGGCGAGTATGCGCTTGCCGTGGGGATTATATCTCTTGGTGTGCTGTTTTTCTTTATTGGATTTGGCATTTATAAAAATGGCACGATGAGCGGCGCATTCTGCCTGATTCCCTATGTGACGATGATTGCCAGCATTGTGTGTGCGGTCATTACCAGAAAGGACCAGTCCAGAATTGATGTGGCGGGAAAATGTCTGTATGCCGGCTACAGAGTGTGTGCGGCATCCACTGTGTGCCATATAGTCATTTTTCTTATTGGAATTCTGAAGGTTATTTTATAGAAGTCAGGGAGTGAAAGTAGTGAAAGAAGAAGCATTTTTGATGGAACGGTATGAACTCGCCATGACGCGCATTCGGGAGATTCCTGAAGAACTTGGAAAAAGAACGACGAAGGAATTCCCATGGGAAGACTTTTTTTCACAGATGGCTTCCTGGATGATCGGGTTGGATGATTTCATAGAATGGCAGACATCTCATGATTTTAAAGACTGGTCGTTGGAAGAATGGCGGTCCTTTTATGAAGGAATGTACCGGCCGCTACGACAGGATTATGAGCTTGGCTACGCCAATCCGGACAGGGCAGCAGAGACTTTCGGGAAAGCATATGGGCAGCTTTTTTCATTTTTGGCCAGTGAGATTTACCGGTCCTTTTCTCAGTGGATGATGGGACATTTGGAAGCGGTCGTCATTTTATGGGAATTGTTTGTGGAGATTTATACAGCTTTTGTCTATGGAGAAGAAGAAGGAATTCTGCCTTCTGCTGAATCTATTACTAAGGCTGTTTACTGGTATGTCAGTGATTACAGTGATGAGATGGTATCCTGGCGGATTCATGAGCAGCAGGAACCGGATTTTTCAGTCATTAAATCAATTATTATGTCGGAGGATTTAACGGATCTCAGATATTTATACCGATTCGGAGAGTACATATCCGATACGGAACTCGGGATTGCAGAACATATGAACCGGCTTTCTGAAAAAGCTATTGACGCCATGGCGGAAACCTTTGTAGACGGGTACATCCGCGGGTTTGAAATCAACCGTATATCTTTAGAAAATAAAAAATATGTGACGGTTCGAGGCAGCCTTGGCTTTGAACGGGTATTTCGCAGAGCTGTAGAGAAATTCCGGGAGCGGGGGGTGGAACCGGTCTTTTTCCCGGTGTCAACGACCATTCTTAACCGCCGTCAGGTACGCATCGGATATCAGGGAAAAAGTGTCAATCCTCAATTTGAGTTTGACCACTGTAAAGATAAGGCCATTTATTATGACAGGGCCATGGCAAACCGTCACCTTGCAGCGCTGAAAAAAGCCTATGAGGAATGTCGGAAATGGATCTCGGCCAATGCGGGGCCGGCCTGCTTTGAGACTTTTGGCGAACTTCCATTTGCTCCGGCGGTCAAAGAAAATGCCTGCCGACTCAGCCCAAAGCAGCAAAAGCTGGAGGCGGAATTCTCAAATCTGCAGGCCGAATTGGCGGAACAGTACATGAAAAGTTCTGAAATCAGCTTTACGATTATTGCTTTCCCGACACCAGATATCGGGCCGGATTACGAGGCGGTCTTTGATGAAATTGTCAAAGTGAATACACTGGATAATGACGTCTACCGGGAAATCCAGCAGAAGCTCATCGATGTTTTGGACAAAGGAGAATATGTTTATGTCCGGGGGAAATATCCGAACAGGACCGTGATGAAGGTACGGCTTCACCCATTGAAACACCCGGACAGGGAGACGATTTTTGAAAATTGCTGCGCTGATGTCAATATTCCGCTCGGAGAAGTATTTACCAGCCCGATGCTGACAGGTACGGAAGGATTGCTCCATGCCACCAGTGTCTATTTAAACGGAATTCATTTTAAAGACCTGATGCTGCGTTTTGCCGACGGCCGGATTGTAAGTTTCGACTGCAGCAATTCAGAAAATGCGGACAGCAACCGACGTCTGATCAAAGACTATCTTTTGATCGGCCGGGATAGTCTGCCCCTCGGAGAGTTTGCCATCGGGACGAATACGACAGCCTATGCAGCGGCGAGAAAATATGGGATTACCGAACGACTGCCGATATTGATCGTGGAAAAAATGGGTCCTCATTTTGCGATTGGGGATACCTGTTATTCCCGGGCGGAGGACCATGCGGTGTTTAATCCGGACGGCAAAGAGATTATTGCCAGAGAAAATGAAATTTCAGCCCGGCGAAATGAAGAAGGATATCAGGCTTATTTTAACTGCCATACGGACATTACCATTCCATACGATGAAATTGAAGAGATTCTGGTGGTGGATAAGGATGAAAATATGTTCCCGATCCTGCGGGACGGCCGTTTCGTTTTGGAGGGGACGGAGGACTTAAACATACCGCTTAACAGTCATTAATGAACATTAATAAGCACGTTTAATAAGTCGAAAAAAAAGGCCCTGTTTCGGGTCTTTTTTTGGTGGACGGCTATTGACGGATAAAAAATGGGCAGGTACAATGAGAATAGTTTAGTGCGCCAGGACGTACTTGAATTTGACAAAGAGAGGCTTTAGCGTATGTATCGAATAGGAATTATTGGCGGCGGCCAGCTTGGAAAGATGATGATTTTGGACGCAAAACGTCTGGATACTTATTTTGTAATTCTGGATCCGACACCAAAGTGTCCGGCAGACAGTATTGCGGATGAGCATATTGTGGCAGAGTTTGACGATGTCCGCGCCTTCCATGAACTGGCTGAAAAAGTAGATGTGGTGACTTATGAATTTGAACACATTAATGCGGAAGCGCTGCAGGAACTGGAGGCGGAAGGACATAAGGTCTATCCGTCCAGCGAAACACTGCTTCACATTCAGAACAAATATCATCAGAAGGAATGGCTGAAAAAACACGGACTTCCGGTACCGGATTTTAAGAAAGTGGAAACGCCGGAAGATATCCGCGAGGCCGGAAAAGAGTTTGGTTATCCGATAATGTTAAAAACCTGTACCGGCGGTTA
>CABRLU010000094.1 GCA_902471845.1 uncultured Lachnospiraceae bacterium
TGGGAAACTGCGCCGAATGCGGACCGGCTGGTACCTGGGAGATATTAAGAAAAAACGATTTGAACCGTCCGGTTTTTTTGCCCGGGCGCTGAGACCTTTTGAGTGCGGCCATTGGATTGATCTGGAACTATCCGATGCCCGTGTCATAAAATATTTAAAATGTGAAACGCTGGAAGTATCCGGTGAACTTCCAAACGGATGGTATATTGTCGGTGTCTGCGGACATTCTCTCGGATGGGGGAAGGTATCCGGCGGAACGTTAAAGAATAAATATCCTTCGGGATGGCGGTGGCAGTAAGATGAGATTGGATAAATATCTGACAGAAATGGGCATGGGCAGCCGAAGCGAAGTCAAATTGGGCATTCGTAAAGGTTTTGCAAAAGTCAATGAGAAAACGGTGACCCGGCCCGAATTCAAGGTATCGGATAAGGATTCTGTGCTCTGGAAAGGCACACCGGTGACCTATGTTGAATATGAATACATTATGCTGAACAAACCGGCAGGCGTTGTCTCTGCTACGGAGGATTCCAGGGAGAAAACGGTCATTGAACTGATTCAGGACCGACGCCGAAAAGACCTGTTTCCGGTGGGACGGCTGGATAAGGATACGGAAGGGCTGCTTTTGCTGACAAATGACGGAAAGCTGGCCCACAAATTGTTATCTCCACGCCATCATGTGGCAAAAATTTATTATGCCAAAGTGAACGGGGTGATGACAGAAGAGGATGCGGCTCTTTTTGCGGAAGGGCTCTATGTAGATGAAGAACTGACGGCCCTGCCGGCAGAACTGAAAATTCTTAAGCTTCATCCGGAAGGCACATCGGAGATTCAACTGAAAATTTTTGAAGGAAAGTTTCACCAGGTCAAACGAATGGTTCAGGCGGTGGGTAAGGAGGTTACTTATCTTAAACGGCTGTCCATGGGAAGTCTTGTACTGGATGAAACGTTAAAACCAGGAGAATATCGTCTATTAACAACCAGTGAACTGGAGGAACTGTATGCTGAATAATATTAAAGCCGTTCTGTTCGATCTGGATGGAACGCTGGTGGAATCCATGTCCATGTGGGGTGACATTGATGTGGATTATCTGAAAAAATTCCATATACCGGTGCCGGAGGGACTTCAGAAGGCCATTGAAGGCCTGAGCATGTATCAGACGGCTGTTTATTTTAAGGAAAATTTCGCTATAGAAGACAGTCTGGAAGATATTATGGATGAATGGAACCGGATGGCTTACAAAAAGTATACGACAGAAATCCCGCTAAAACCCGGTGTGCGCGCCTTTTTGGATGTATTAAAAAGCAAAAATATTCCCTGCGGCATTGCCACAAGCAATTCACGGATACTGACCGAGGCAATTTTAAAAAGTCATCAGGTGGAAAACTATTTTTCGGTAATGGTGACCGGCGACGAGATTACCAATGGTAAGCCGGACCCGGAGGTTTATCTGGAAGCAGCAAGAAAACTGGGCGTTGCCCCGGAACACTGTCTTGTTTTTGAGGATATTCCTTTTGGAATTATGGCCGGAAAACGGGCCGGAATGACAGTATGTGCTGTGGAAGATGATTATTCAATGAATGATATGGAAGAAAAAATCCGACTTGCGGATTTTTATATAAAGAGTTATGAGGAACTATTATGATTAAGGATTTTTTACCAATCTGCAGAGCAGATATGGAAGCCCGGGGATGGGATAGCGTCGATTTTGTTTACGTGATCGGAGATGCCTATGTGGACCATCCGTCCTTCGGCCATGCGATTATCAGCAGGATTCTGGAGGCAAATAATTACCGGGTGGGAATTATCTCTCAGCCGGATTGGAAAAACAAAAAAAGTATTGATATTTACGGCAGACCAAGGCTTGGATTTATTATCAGTGCAGGAAATATGGACTCTATGGTCAATCACTATACCGTATCAAAAAAACGTCGGCATAATGACGCTTTTACGCCGGGCGGTGTCTATGGAAAACGTCCCGACTATGCCACAGTGGTTTATGGCAATCTGATCCGCCAGACATACAGGGATGTTCCTGTCATTATCGGCGGCATTGAGGCGAGCCTGAGACGTCTGGCCCATTATGATTATTGGAGTGATACGGTTAAACGTTCCATCCTTCTGGATTCTGGCGCCGACCTTTTACTTTACGGTATGGGTGAACGTTCGATCGTGGAAGTGGCAGATGCTCTGGACAGCGGTCTGGATATCCGGGACATTACATTCGTGCCGGGTTCTGTCTACAAGACAAAATCCCTGGATTCTGTCTATGACGCCATTCGTCTCCCTTCTTTTAAGGATATCACAGAGAGTAAACGAAAATATGCGGAAAGTTTTTATACTCAGTACATTAATACGGACCCGTTCAGTGGTCAGCGTATGGTGGAAAGCTATGGAGAACATCTCTATGTTGTTCAGAATCCGGCGGCAAAACCGCTGACGACGGCGGAGATGGACCGGGTCTACGGTTTGAATTATATGCGGACCTATCACCCGTCCTATGAGGCGGCCGGCGGTGTTCCGGCCATTGAAGAGGTCAAATTCAGTCTGGTGAGCAACCGGGGCTGTTTTGGCGGCTGCAGTTTCTGCGCCCTTACCTTTCATCAGGGACGAATTATCCAGACCCGGAGCCATGAATCTATTATTAATGAAGCGAAGGCATTTACCTGGGACCCGGATTTTAAAGGTTATATCCATGATGTGGGCGGACCGACGGCCAATTTCCGTCATCCATCCTGTGAAAAGCAGTTGACAAAGGGCGTCTGTAAAAATAAACAGTGTCTCTTTCCCGAACCATGTAAAAATCTTCATGTGGATCACCAGGATTATCTGGAACTGCTTCGCAAACTCCGGGCTCTTCCGGGAGTCAAAAAAGTATTTATACGTTCCGGTATCCGTTTTGATTACGTGAATGCGGACCCGGACCCGACATTTTTAAGAGAATTATGTGAGTACCATGTGAGCGGTCAGTTAAAGGTGGCGCCGGAGCATGTGGCGGACCCGGTATTAAAACGGATGGGCAAACCGGGAAACCGGGTATACCGGAAGTTTGTCCAGGATTATAAGACCATGAACGAAAAACTCGGTAAAAAACAGTATCTCGTACCGTACCTTATGTCTTCTCATCCCGGTTCTACCATGAAGGAAGCCATCGCCCTGGCCGAGTATCTGAGAGATTTGGGATATATGCCGGAGCAGGTTCAGGATTTTTATCCGACCCCGGCAACCCTGTCTACCTGTATGTATTATACCGGTCTTGATCCAAGGACGATGGAACCGGTCTATGTTCCGAAAAATCCTCATGAGAAAGCCATGCAGCGGGCATTGATTCAGTATCGGAATCCAAAGAATTATGATTTGGTAAGGGAAGCCCTGGAAACAGCCCATCGGACCGACCTGATCGGATTCGATAAAAAATGTCTGATTCGTCCAAGACGGGGCGAGCAGGTAAAGACGGAGGAACGCAGGCAGACGAAAAAGAAAACCATACGAAATGTACATAAGAAGAAAAAGAAATAAGGTGAAAATATGGGAGAAACCAAATTGACAAAGGGGAGTTACGGATATATTGACAATTGGAAACGTACAAGGCTGATCACACTTGTCTTGTGGGTCATTTTTATCGGGGCGCTGCTTCTTATTCCAATGATGGTTCTCGGCACGAAGTACAATGCCTTTACCGTGGCAGCCATTGTTATGGTACTTCCGGCGGCCAGACAGGCGGTCCAGTATATAGCGATGGCAGGTTTTCGCAGTGGCAGCCGGGAAGAATATGAGAAAATTGCCTCATATGTGGAGGGAAAAAGCTGGATGGTGCTGGCAGCAGATATGGTACTGGCCAGTGAAAGCGGCCACATGGTGTTAAACATGATTGTTATCTGCAACGGCAACATTTACGGCTATGCACCAAAGCAAAAAAAGAGCCGGGAAGCTATTGAGGCTTATCTGACCAATCTTTTGATGGAAACGGATGTGACCCATAAGAAACCCGTCGTTCACGAAAGCTTTGATGAATTCGAAGAAATGATCATGATGCTGTCGGCCAATGAGCCATCCGCTCCGATGGAAGCGGGCAGCATATTTGCAGGCCTGAAGGCGAATTGTATATAATAAAAGAGGAAGATATGCAGAAATTTATTGTGACACCCAACGAGGCGGGGCAGCGGCTGGACAAGCTGCTGTTTAAATATTTAAATCTGGCACCGAAAAGCTTTATTTATAAAATGCTTCGAAAAAAAAATATTACTCTGAATCATAAAAAATGTGATGGCTCTGAAAAGACTTCCGTTGGTGATGAGGTCAGTCTCTGGCTGTCAGATGAGACCATTGACAAGTTCCGGGAGACAAAGTATTTTACCCGTGTGCCGATACATTTTAAGGTGATTTTTGAAGACGAAGATATTCTGGCTGTCAATAAGCCGGCCGGACTTTTATCTCAGAAGGCAAAACCGGAGGATATCTCGGTCAATGAAGAAGCCATCAGTTATTTACTTGAAAATCAGGTGATCACGGAAAAATCACTGGAAGTTTTTAAACCTTCCGTCTGTCATCGGCTGGACCGAAATACGAGCGGTCTGCTGATCGTTGGAAAAAGTCTTTCCGGGTCACAGCACATGTCGGCTCTGTTAAAAGAACGGACCGTGGAAAAATACTATCTCTGTCTTGTGGAAGGAATTGTGAAAACATCGGAACATATTCAGGGATACCTTATAAAAGATGAGCAGACGAACCAGGTAAAAATATCCGGTCAGCCTGTCAGCGGAGGACATCATATAGAAACTTTTTATGAACCGGTCGGAAACAATGGAAAATATACGCTGTTAAAGGTGGAACTGATCACGGGCCGGACCCATCAGATTCGTGCCCATCTGGCCTCTGTCGGCCACAGCATTGTTGGGGATGGAAAATATGGCTCGGAAGCAGTGAACGACCGATTCCGGCGGAATTATCATTTGAAGCATCAGCTGCTTCATTCCTGGCGGATGGTATTTGATGAAAGGCAGCTGACAGCGCCGCTCTGGCCCGAGTTTGAACAGATTCTCAAGGAGGAACATCTGTGGTCGATTTATACGGACTTGCAGAAGAACTGAATATTGATGATATTGCAGTCTGTCATGCAGAAAAATTTGAGGGCGTGGAACAACTTTTGAAAAAAGATGCGGAACTTGGAATTCTGCCGCCCTTTACGGAAACTGACATACGCAAACGGGTCTGTCCGGAAGAAACTCTTGATGGAGCGAAGAGCTTTATTGTTATTTTAGAACATTACGAACCGCCGGTGTATAAGGTTCGAAAGGGACTGTACGGAAATATTTCTCCGGCGGCCAGCGGCGAGGATTATCATCGCATTGTACGCGAAAAATTGTCCGGGCTGATGTCTGCTCTGGAAGCAGCCGACCCGGAAGGGAACCGTCTGGCCTACGTGGATAATTCACCCTTTTCAGAAAAGCATGTGGCCATCCGGGCCGGCCTTGGCCGATTGATGCGAAACGGTCTGTTTTATTCAAGGAAGTTTGGCTCACGGTGCTATATCGGTTTGATTCTCAGTGACCGTCCGGCAGAATTTTATGGACTGCCTCCTCGACGGGATGATGAAGACCCATGGTTTGAACGGTGCCGGACATGCTCGGCCTGTCAGAAATTTTGTCCCGGAAAAGCAATTACCGAAGCAGGAATGAACAGTTACCGCTGTGTGTCTTATCTGACACAAAAAAAGGAACCGCTGAGTCCGGAGGAGGAAATCGCGTTGGGACAGCAGATTTACGGCTGCGATGTATGTCAGAGGGTCTGCCCTCTAAATCGGCCGGCTGTTCCGGCAGGATATGCGACGGGGACAGAAGTTTCTCTGGAGGAACTTTTGACAATGAGCAATAAACAATTTAAACTGTGTTATCAGAAAACCGCCGCCGGATGGCGTGGAAAAAAACAGCTTCAAAAAAATGCGGAGATTGTGTTAAAAAATATAACGGGGAGATAATTATGGCAACTTGGAATTCCAGGGGCCTTCGGGGCTCAGAACTGGAAGAATTGATTAATTTGACCAATGAAAAATACAGAGAAAAGAAACTGGCGCTGATTCAAAAAATTCCGACGCCGATCAAACCCATTCAGATTGATAAGGCGACCCGGCACATAACGTTGGCCTATTTTGACCAGCGCAGTACGGTAGATTATATTGGAACAGTGCAGGGAATTCCGGTTTGCTTTGACGCTAAGGAATGCCGTTCCAGGACATTTCCTATTCAAAATGTTCATGAACACCAGGTATTGTTCATGCAGGATTTTGAGGATCAGGGAGGGGTGGCCTTTTTATTGATTTATTTTTCAGGTGAAAACCGCTATTTTTATCTGCCTTTCAGTCGACTGGTGGATTTCTGGAATCGTTCCAGAACCGGACATGCAAAAAGCTTCCATATGGAAGAACTGGATAAGGACTTTGAAATAAAATGTCAGGGATATTACCTGAATTATCTGCCGGCTATTCAGACAGATTTAAACCGCAGGACTTGACAAGAGGGATTCCTGTGATATAATTAATGACAATTCTGCGTGCTAATTTAGTAGCACGTTGATTCAATAAAGTATAATATAAATGAAATGGAGCTATAAAAATGAAAGAGAGACGTATTCATACACCGGAGGGGGTACGGGATATTTATAACGGGGAGTGCGCCCGAAAGAACCATTTATCCGAACGGATGAAGGATGTTTTAAAATCCTATGGATACAGAGATATTCAGACACCAACCTTCGAATTTTTTGATATTTTTAATCAGGATAAAGGGTCATTGCCATCGAATCAGATGTACAAATTTTTCGACAGAGAAGGAAATACCCTTGTTCTTCGGCCGGATATCACGCCGTCCATTGCCCGGGCGGTCAGCAAATATTTTAGTGAAGAGAATTTTTCAATGCGCTTTTCTTATACGGGCAATGTTTTTATTAATAATTCCAGCCTGCAGGGACGTATGAAGGAATCCACCCAGATGGGCGCCGAATTGATCGGAGACGACAGTATTGATGCAGATGCCGAGATGATTGCCCTGGCGATTCATCTGCTTTTAGCAGCTGGATTGACCGAGTTTCAGATTGATGTGGGTCATGTGGGATTTTTCAAAGGTCTGATTGAAGAAGCCGGAATGGATGAAGAAAAAACACAGGAACTGAGGGAATTGATTGAAAATAAAAACTTTTTCGGTGTGGAAGCCATGACAGATAATCCGGCATTGATCCGGCTGCCGAAATTGTTTGGCTCCCAGGATATTTTGAAAGAGGCCAAACGACTGACTTCAAATATGGAAGCTTTGACGGCGATCACCCGTCTGGAACGTCTCTATGAAATTATCGGTGAATATGGCCTTCAAAAATATGTCACCTTTGATCTTGGTATGCTGACCCAATACGACTATTATACCGGGGTTATTTTCAGAGGCTACACCTATGGCACCGGTGATGCAGTGGTCAAAGGCGGAAGATATGATACGCTTCTGCAGAAATTTGGCAAAGATGCGGCATCCGTAGGTCTGGCTGTTGCGGTGGATGAACTGCTCATTGCTCTCAGCCGTCAGAAAATTGATGTGGATGAGGGAGAATCGGTGACGATGATTCTGTATTCTGGACGCATGCATTCCGCAGCATTAAAGAAGGCAAAAGAACTTCGTGAAAAAGGCGGCTGTGTTCAGATGAACCGAATGGATTCAGATCAGCAATTAGAGGCTTATAAAGCCTATGCAAAACGCTTTGATATTGCCAGGATTCTCTATTTTAATCCGGTAGGGGAAATGAAAATCTGGGAGGTGCAGGCATGAGATATCTGACATTTGCGCTGGCCAAGGGACGGCTGGCGAAGAAGACACTGACCTATCTGGAAAAGATAGGAATTGAAATGGAAGAGATGAAGGACCCGGATACCCGGAAGCTTATTTTTGTCAATGAGGATTTGAAAATCAAGATGTTTTTATCGAAGGCTTCCGATGTTCCGACCTATGTGGAATATGGTGCAGCGGATATCGGTGTTGTTGGAAAGGACACGATTCTTGAAGAGGGGCGGAAGCTTTACGAGGTTATGGATCTGGGATTCGGCAAATGTAAGATGTGTGTCTGCGGTCCGGAAAGTGCCAGAGAACTTTTACAGCATCAGCAGCTGATCCGTGTGGCATCGAAATATCCGAATATTGCAAAGGATTATTTTAACAATATTAAGCATCAGACCGTGGAGGTCATTAAGCTGCATGGTTCAGTGGAACTGGCTCCGATCGTCGGACTTTCCGAAGTCATTGTCGATATTGTTGAAACGGGAACCACATTAAAAGAAAACGGCCTGACTGTCTTAGAAGAAATATGTCCATTGTCAGCCCGGGTGGTTGTCAACCAGGTAAGTATGAAAATGGAAAACGAACGAATTACCGGAATTTTGAATGCACTAAAAAAAGTAATGTGAAAAAATTAACTTCATTTTACATATAGGAAAAAATCTGGTATATTAAAAGAAGAAACCAGGAGGTTTATGATGAGAAAGATTAAATTGACCAAGGACGCAGTGGACGGCCTTTTAGATAATTTATTAAAAAGAAGCCCGAATAATTACGGGCAGTATACTGATGCAGTAAACGAAATCGTTGAAGCCGTAAAAAAGGGCGGCGATGCGGCCGTATTTGAATATACAAAAAAATTTGACGGTGCGGATATAACGACAGATAATTTCATTGTTTCTGATGCGGAGATTGAGGAAGCCTATGCGGCCGTTTCGGCGGATGTATTGGAGGTCATTCGAAAAGCCATCGTTAATATCCGTACATATCATGAGAAGCAGAAACAGTACAGCTGGTTTGATTCACAGCCAAACGGAACGATTCTCGGCCAGAAGGTGACGCCGCTTACACGGGTTGGCGTTTATGTTCCCGGCGGAAAAGCTGCCTATCCGTCTTCTGTACTTATGAATATTCTTCCAGCCAGGGTAGCGGGTGTTGAACAGATTGTTATGGTCACACCTCCGGGAAAGGATGGAAAAGTCAATCCGGGGACTTTAGTGGCGGCAAAAG
>CABRLU010000095.1 GCA_902471845.1 uncultured Lachnospiraceae bacterium
CGCATGCAGCTTCCGTATCGTTGGGAACTTTTTCAGGTAGTTACCACAGTGGATGCATCCACTTTCCAATTATATATGAATAATATGCGTTCTTTGATGGCGGATATTCTGACATGTACCCAGATGGCGATTTTTAACCGCTGCAATGAAGAAACGACAGATATTTCTTATCTGATTCGTAATGTAAAGGTACTCAACAGTAAAGCTGAACTTATTTTTGAAGCGGAAAACGGAGATATTCTCGACCCGGGTGAAGACATTCTTCCTTACGATGTAAACCAGGATGTTATCGAGATCGACGATGATAATTACGGCATCTGGTATCTGGATGCTTTAGATCACGGCGAGCGATATGAGGGCAAGGACGTTATCATCAAAGGTATGGTATTCCGTTCGAAAAACTTTGAGGATGGATATTTTGTGCCGGGACGTATGGCCATGACCTGCTGTGCCGACGATATTACTTTCCTTGGATTTTTATGTAAAAGCAAGTTTGCTTCACGCTTAAAGAATAAGCAGTGGGTTCGGGTAACAGCGGAAGTACGGCTGGAACACAGGGATGAATATCATGGTATTGGTCCGGTACTTTATGCAAAACGTATCGAAAAGGCAATAAAGCCGGAAGAAGATATGGTTTATTTCAATTAAAGAATATGACAAACAGACAGGCGGTCCCGTCCAATGGTTTTTAAAATCTATTGGACGGGGCTTTTTATATAACAGCAGGTTATTGACAACTAATTCTAATCGGGGTAATATGTATGAGGTAAATGAGAATATATTATCAATTGTAGGCGGAGGAATTGAAAATGACTTTATCGGAAGGTATTCCGGGAATGGAATATGTTGTTGAATCGACCAGGCTGAATGAAAAAGTTGGCCGCAGACTGGAGGCCCTTGGATTGATTCATGGAACCCAGGTGGAAGTTTTAAATAGAAAGAAAAACGGAACAATGATTTTTAAGGCCAGAGGTACGCGGATGGCTGTCGGAAAGGAAATTTCTATGGGTATTTATGTAAAGGAGGGCCATTATGAACGGACAGGTAATTAATGTTGCCTTTGCAGGAAATCCGAACTGCGGAAAAACGACTTTATTTAATGCTTATACGGGCGCCCGGCTAAAGGTGGCAAACTGGCCGGGGGTCACGGTGGAGAAAAAGGAAGGTGCTTTTAAGTTTCATGAATATCAGTACAAGCTGGTAGACCTTCCCGGAATTTACAGTTTGACCTGCTATTCTACGGAAGAAATTTTATCCCGCCAGTATCTGCTTGGTGATGAAGTGGATGTGGTGGTGGATGTGGCGGATGCGTCCAATCTGGAGAGGAATCTCTACTTAACATTGCAGCTCATCGAACTTGGAAAACCGGTCGTGCTGGCTCTGAATATGATGGATATCGTTGAGGAGCGGGGCATGGAGTTAGACATTCACCGTTTACCTGAAATGCTCGGTATTCCGGTCGTGCCTGTCTCGGCGAGAAAGCGGACAGGTCTTGAAGTATTGATGCATGCCGTGGCCCATCATCAGGGAAAAGGCAACAGCGTACCGGTGGAACATCATCACGATCTGGTGTGCCAGAGTGTGCATCGTCATAATCATCACAAAGAGTTTGCGATGGTGTATTCGGATGATATTGAGGATAAGATTGACGATTTGGAAGAACGACTGTTGGCTGAGTTTCCGGATATCGTTAATCCGAGATGGCATGCGATTAAGATGCTTGAAAAAGATCCGGAGGTCATGAAAAATTATCCAATACGCATAGAGGATATCGTTGATAAGAATTATGAACATGAAATTATCAACCAAAAGTATGACTTTATTGAAGAAGTTATCGATGAAGTTCTCATGAATAAAGCTCAAAAGGAAGCACGGACAGAAAAGATTGACCAGTGGATGACCCATCCGATCTGGGGTATGCCGATATTCTTCGGCATTATGGCGATTGTTTTTCTCTTGACCTTTGCTGTCGGAGACTGGATTGCGGGGGGCTTTGAAATCTTTATTGCCGGTGTAGCCAATGGCATTCAGTATGGTATGGAACTTCTGCATCTGAGCCCAACATTGATTTCTCTTGTTTGTGATGGTATCATCGCCGGTGTTGGCGGTATATTAACCTTCCTTCCGAATATTTTTATGTTGTTTTTGGCTCTGGCTTTTCTGGAAGACAGCGGATATATGTCCCGAGTGGCCTACGTTATGGACGGTCTGATGGGAAAAATGGGACTTTCCGGTCGGGCTTTTATTCCGATGCTCCTTGGCTTCGGCTGCACCGTACCGGCTATTATGAGTGCCAGAACACTGGAAGATACAAGAGACCGGCTTCGGACTATTATGGTAACACCATTTATGTCATGCAGCGCCAGACTCCCGATTTATGTTCTGTTTTCGAAAATGTTCTTCGGGAAATTTGCGATGATTGCCGCTTTCTCCATGTATGTGATCGGACTGGTCGTAGCCATCGTGGTGGCACTGATTTACAGTAAAATTGTCTGCCGGAATGAGGAAAAGAATTGTCTTTTGATTGAGCTTCCGGAATATAAATCGCCGAATGCCCGGACCATCATCATTTATGTATGGGAAAAGGTGAAGGATTATCTGACAAAAGCAGGAACGACAATCTTTGTCGGTTCGGTTCTTCTGTGGCTTATTATGAATTTCGGAGCAACAGGCATGGTGACGGATATTTCCGACAGTTTTGCAGCTTCCATCGGACGATTTCTTGTTCCGGTTCTGGCTCCGGCAGGATTGGGCTTGTGGCAGATCGGGGTTGCGCTGATTTCAGGTATTGCGGCCAAAGAGTTGGTTGTCTCAAGCTGCAGTGTTTTATTTGGAATGAATATCAACTCGGATATTGGAATTGAAAATTTTCACTATATTTTGGAAAATATGGGATTTGGGAAGATTAATGCGTACGCATTGATGGTCTTCTGTCTGCTTTACATACCGTGTATGGCTGCCATTGCGACCATTCGCAAAGAAACGAATTCCTGGCGGTGGACGATAGGAATGATGCTGATGCAGTTACTTGTTGCCTGGGGAATGGCCGTTATTGTGTTCCAGGTGGGATCTATGTTGATTGGAGGCTGATGTTTAGATGATCTGGTCTGTAATTATTGGAATACTACTGGCACTTTATGTGCTGTGGGTAGTTCGACGAAAGATTCGTCAGTTCCGGTCAGGAAAATTCTGCGATTGCAGTGACTGCGGCGGTGGATGTGACTGTGGATGTGGCTGTAGCTCAAAAGAAGAAAAAAACAGATAAATTGTGCAAATAGAATAGAAGAGAGGGTATCCGGCTTTAAACGGTGAGTCACAAAGAAACATTGGAATTTTTCGGAACGATGGGCACATGATTTGCGAATAAAAAACTACAAAAAAAGAGGTGACAGTATCGAATGATAAAGCAAATTAAATATTTCCAGGCAGTAGTCCGCTGCAAGAGCTTTACACAGGCAGCAGAAGAATGTTTTATTTCTCAATCTGCCATATCGCAGCAGATTCAGGCATTGGAACATGAACTGGGTGTGAAGCTGCTGAATCGCGAGAATCGGAAATTTTCTTTGACGCCAGCAGGTGAACATTTCTATCAGAAGAGTCTTGTACTGACGGCAGATTTTGATAGGCTGTGTCATGAAACTGTACGTATCGCAAACAAAGATAACGCTGAGCTTCGCATTGGGTATCTCAAATGCTATGGAGGTCAGGAATTTCGGCTGGCTGTTGCAGAATTTTCAGAAAAGTATCCAGATGTTTCTGTACAGATTATAAACGGAAACCATGAGGATTTGTATGCTGCTTTAAGAAATGGCGGCGTTGATCTCGTTTTGAACGATCAGAGGCGTGCTTTTTCAGACGAGTATGTGAATTTCATCTTAACAACAAGTGAATGCTATGTAGAAATCGCCACAAGGAATCCTCTGGCTTCTCTGGAAAGTATTGAGACAGATGATTTGAAGAATATCCCCTGTATTTTAATCGCCTCTCCTGAGCAGCAGGAAAATGAAAGAACCTACTATCAGGAAATTGTAGGAATCAAGGGGGATTTTCTGTTCGCTGAAAATTTGGAGGAAGCCCGGCTTCTGGTGATTGGTGGAAAAGGGTTTATGCCAATTGAGGGCGGAGAAAAGGAGCCAGGGTTTGCCGCAACACTTCGCCGGATACTGCTTACCCGCAAAGGGAAACCTATCAAGCGGAATTACGGCGCATTTTGGAAAACGGATAATTCGGGATATTACGTTGAGGAATTTGCGGATATATTGAAGTCCAAATTTCCATCAGAAAGCAAAGTATAAAAGAATAAAACGGTAATGGAGAGACCATACTTGTCAAGTGGCAGATATGGTCTTTTTTCGTATAAGTTTTTCTTATGGAAAGGTCCGCAAATTCGAATTGTTCCATAGGGCGCAAATGCCTAAAATAAGAATTGTAAAAAAACAAAGTACAAAGGAGAGAAGAACGATGAAGGTATTGGCAATCTGTGCAAGTCCTCGTAAGGGCGGCAATTCGGATGTTTTGTGTGATCAGTTCCTAAAAGGAGCTATTGAGGAGGGGAATGAAGTAAAGAAAATCAATCTGGCTGATATGAATATAAGCCCCTGCGTTGCCTGTTATGGCTGTACCAAATCCCATCAATGCGTCAAAAAAGACGATATGGCGCAGATACAGCAGGAACTCATTGATGCGGATATTATAGTTCTGGCAACGCCGGTGTACTTCTATTCTATGGACGCACAAATGAAAATCATGATTGACCGCTGTCTGCCGAGGTACAGAGAAATCATAAATAAGGATTTTTATTATATCATTACTGCCGCCGACCCGGAACACTCTGCGGCAGATGAAACAATTGCCGGATTACGTGGGTATTTGCGGTGCTTACCTGGTGCAAAGGAGCAGGGAATTATCTATGGAACCGGTACATGGGATAAGGGCGATGTTTACCTCCATCCGTCTTTTGAGAAAGCCTATGCGATGGGCAAAACGATAGGAGAAGCAGAATAAATATCTGCCGTACATCGGTTATCCAAGAAGTCTTAATGCCCTGAGGTGTGTGAATGAAGCAGCAAATCAATGAGGAGGATATAGAAATGGAATATGTAACTTTGTATAACGGTGTTAAAATGCCGCAGCTTGGCTATGGCGTTTATCAGGTGACAGAGGAAGAATGTGAGCGATGTGTATTGGATGCACTGGAAGTGGGTTACCGTTCGCTGGATACTGCGCAGAGTTATTTCAATGAGGAGCAGGTGGGAAACGCCGTTGTAAAATCCGGCATTGCAAGAGAGGATATTTTCCTGACGACAAAGGTATGGATTGAGCATTATGGTTATGAGCAGGCGAAGAAGTCGGTACTGGCTTCTATGGAAAAACTGCAAACACCATATCTCGATCTTATCCTTCTGCATCAGCCTTTTGCAGATTATTATGGTGCTTACCGGGCTTTGGAAGAACTGTATGAAGAAGGCAGAGTCAAAGCCATCGGTGTATCTAATTTTTATCCAGATCGTCTGGTGGATATTGCTTCCTTTGCGAGAATCAAGCCGATGGTAAATCAGGTGGAGACTCACCCATTTAACCAGCAGAAACTTGCAAAAGAATATATGGATAAGTATCAGGTGCAGATTGAAGCATGGGCTCCTTTTGGAGAGGGGCGTGGCGGTCTGTTTGAAAATCCGGTACTTACTTCGATTGGTCAGAAATATGGAAAAACGGTAGCGCAGGTGATGCTGCGCTGGCACTTGCAGCGGGGAGTCGTTGTCATTCCGAAGTCCACACATAAAGAACGGATGCAGGAAAATTTTGATGTGTTTGACTTTGTACTGGGTCAGGAGGATATGGCGGCAATTGCCGCTTTGGATAGGGAAGAAAGCTCTTTCTTCTCTCATTACGATCCGGCTATGGTGGAGTGGTTTGTGAAAATGGTCGAAGAACGTAAGAAAAATCATGACAGTGCCAGGGAAATCAGGCAAAAAAAATAAGAAAAGGCAGGCGAAAGAACATGAAAGATGTAATGATTTTAACTGGTGCAGGCCAGATTGGTATGGCGATTGCCAGAAGAATGGGCTATGGAATGAAAATCGTTGTAGGAGACAAGAGGCTGGAAAACGCTCGGGCTATCGCTAAGATTATGAATGATACGGGTTTCGATGTGGCGTCTGTGGAAATGGATTTATCTTCACGCGAGTCCATTATGAGTCTCATTGCGGAGGCACAGAAATATGGAGAAATTTCCATGCTTGTCAATGCGGCAGGAGTTTCACCCAGTCAGGCCCCGATTGAGGCAATTCTGAAAGTGGATTTGTATGGCACCGCCGTTTTGTTGGAGGAAGTTGGCAGGGTCATTAAAAAAGGCGGCGTGGGGGTAACGATTTCCAGCCAGTCCGGTTGGCGTATGCCTGCTCTGACTGCTGAGGAAGATGAACTGCTGGCAACGACGCCGGCTGAAGAACTGCTCCATCTTCCTCTGTTGCAGCCAGAGAACATCCGGGATACCCTGCATGCTTATCAGATGGCGAAACGCTGCAATGAAAAGCGTGTTATGGCAGAGGCGGTTAAATGGGGCAAACGAGGCGCTCGTATCAACGATATTGCTCCCGGTATCATTGTAACGCCGCTGGCGATCGACGAATTTAACGGCCCTCGCGGAGATTTCTACAAGAATATGTTCGCAAATTGTCCTGCAGGACGTCCGGGGACCGCGGATGAGGTTGCAAATGTGGCAGAACTATTAATGAGTGACAAAGGAGCGTTTATTACGGGTTCTACCATCCTGATTGACGGAGGCGCTACTTCCAGCTATTTCTATGGACCGTTGAAACCGCAGAAATAATGGCACTTATATCCAAATGAACACGATTTTACGAAAGGAACGAAAGCAATGAAAAAATGGATTGCATTACTTATGGGGCTGGTTTTGATATTTAGCTTTACAGCGTGTGGAAGTACCAGTCTGTCTAATGCTTCACAGACCGAATCATCTGTGGAGGAACCGGAAAGTGGAAAAACACTGGTTGTCTATTATTCGGCAACCGGAAATACAGAGGAGGCTGCAAATTATATAGCGGCAGCAACAAATGCCGATATCTTCGAGCTGGAGCCAAAAGAACCTTATACGGATGCAGATTTAGACTGGACGGATGACAACAGTCGGGTCGTATATGAGCATGACAATCCGGATGCCAGAGATATGGAATTAGTGGCTGCGACTGTTCCTGATTGGGAATCGTATGATACGGTATATATCGGTTATCCCATCTGGTGGGGAATTGCAGCATGGCCGGTGGATAGCTTCGTAAAAGCAAATGATTTCACTGGGAAAACAGTGGTTCCTTTTTGCACTTCTTCCAGTTCCGGTTTAGGAGAAAGCGGAGAGCTGCTGGCTGAATTGGCAGGTACAGGAGACTGGCTGGAAGGAGAGCGTTTTTCCTCCAGTGTGTCAGAGGATGCCGTTCAGACATGGATTGAGAACCTTGGTCTATAAAGGAATGTTGATTTTGTTTCTTGACTTTGATGAAAACTTATCGGGAGGCTATTGTGGCTGGAAAGTCACAGAAGCCTCCCGATTTGCATAGAATTTAACTTAAAATTGTCTTAGCCTCCAACCATTGCCCGGTTTTCCTCTCTTTGAATGATTAGAAAATATACTCAGGGAATCTGTGTGCAGACCTTTCTGTGAGCAGTCGATATAGGCAGTTCGGCCATCTCGGATTCCGTATAAAGCTGGCCGGAAAGCGCTTCAGCTGCATTTTCCGGACTGTCCATGATCTCTCCGAGATAGACATTCATATGCCAGATCCGGTGGGAAAATACGTGCTTGATTTCTTTGCAGTATTCGTAGAGCCGGACAGACAGGCCATAATTTTCATAAAATGTTTCCTCGAAGCTGACCGGGGATTCCACTTCATACTGGACAAATCCATATAGATTTTCTAAAAGGCCGTCTTTATTTTTGATCAGAAAATATTTGTCGTCTTTTTTTAAGATGGCGGTAATATAATATAAATCTGTTTTGGATGTGTTTTTGATGTTAACCGGAAGCAGACCTTCTGATCCGGCGGCATGGGCCTCGCAAAATGGGCGGACCGGGCAACGTTCACAGTCCGGATGCTTTGGCGTGCAGATGCCGGCGCCCAAATCCATCATTCCCTGATTGAACATGGAAGGATGAGTTCATCCATAAGAAGCTGATATGCTTTTTTTGTTTTTTCCAGGGCGATATTATCCTGGCGGTTATAAATTCTTGAAAGAATTCGCAGCGTATTACCGTCGATCACGCCCTTTTCCTGTCCGAAGGCGATGCTTGAAATAGCGCTGGCCGTATAGGCACCGATACCTTTCAAACGGATAATGGCATCATAGGTTTCAGGAAAATGGCCGTTATATTCTGCCATAATCTGCCGGGCGGCTTCCTGCATATGACGGACACGGCGGTAGTAGCCAAGTCCTTCCCAGAGCTTGAAGACCAGATCCTCATCGGCTCCAGCCAGAGAAGAAATATCCGGCAGTGCCTTGAGAAAGCGGATATAATAATTCTTTACCGTATCTACCTGAGTCTGTTGAAGCATAATTTCGCTGACCCAGATGGCATAAGGGTCCCTCGTATGGCGCCAGGGCAGATCGCGGCCTTCTTTTTTATACCATTCGATTAAGTTTTGCTGAAATTTTTTAATATTCATTAAATCACACATAGGCAAAGTGTAACATATTTTTCAGGATTTTTCTATATTTCGGGAAGGAATTTTCGATTTGACGGCGAATATATATAATAAGGAGGGATTTTCATGAATATTCGAGAAAAACAGGAAATATGGGAAAAAGAATATTTAAGTCCCTATGCTTCTTTGAGCCAGAATTCTCTGGGTCGGGACCGGGAGGAACCCCAGTGTGATCTTCGGCCATTATACCAGCGGGACAGAGACAGAATTCTTCATTCCAAATCTTTTCGGAGAATGAAGCACAAGACCCAGGTCTTTCTGGCTCCGGCCGGTGACCATTACCGGACACGTCTGACCCATACACTGG
>CABRLU010000096.1 GCA_902471845.1 uncultured Lachnospiraceae bacterium
AAAATAATTGAGTGAAATTGACGGAGGGAAAGTATATGAGCCTTTTACAAGCCATTTTGATGGGGCTGATTCAGGGAATTACCGAATTTTTACCGGTCAGCAGTTCGGGGCATTTAGCCATATTTCAGTACATATTTAAAGTGAATACAGATACAGGGATGCTTTTTGAAGTAATGCTTCATTTGGGAACGCTGGTGGCTGTCTGCATTGTTTTTTGGAAAGATATCAGCAAGTTATTTATTGAAGGGATTCAGTTGCTGGTGGATGCCTTTGTAAATTTAAAGACATTCGTGGTCAATCGGTTTCAGCATGGCAATGGCACTTATCGTCGGATCGTGACAAATGCCTATCGTAAATTTGTCCTTCTGATTCTTGTAACAACGGTTCCAACAGGAATCATAGGAGTTGTTTTAAATAATGTGGTGGCTTCAGCGTCGAATTCTCTGCTGATTCCAGGTATCTGTCTGGTGATCAATGCCATTGTATTGTTGATCGTAGGCTCTATGGAGGGCGGCAAGAAAAAAGTGAAAAAAACTTCTTATAAAGATGCTGCGGTTATCGGCGTGGCCCAGGGCATTGCGGTGCTTCCTGGAATTTCCCGTTCCGGTTCCACAATTTCGGCCTGTCTGGCTCTTGGATTTGACCGGAATTTTGCAGTGAAATATTCCTTTATTGCGTCATTACCTGCAATTCTCGGAGCAAATCTTCTGGAATTACGTCATCTGGGGGATGCGATGAACGGCGGAGATAATATTTTGTATTATGTGATCGGCATGATCGTGGCCGGTGTCGTTGGATATATTTGTATCCGGGTAATGATGTATGTGGTAAGTAATAAGAAATTCAGCTATTTTGCCTATTATTGTGCAGCAGTGGGCTTAATTTCTTTAGTTTTCCATTTCTTTATTATTAAATAATTTGTATTCAAAGATGTAGAGTGCTATTGCGAAATGTCATTTTGGACGTTTCGCTTTCGTACTCTATTCAGGTATTTTAGGATTTTGAATTAGGAGGAATTTTGGATGGCTGGAAGACAGCAGAAGACGACCGGAAAAACAAAAAAAGCGTCTTCGGGACGTAAAACGACGGCAAAGGGGAAAAAAGCTCCTGAGAAAAAGGTGGAACTGACACCGGAAGAGGCGCAGCAGCAGGCGGGAATCCGGGATGAGGTCGTTGTCCTTGTCATTCTTGCGGTGAGCATTTTGCTGGTATTGAGTAATTTTAATTTATGCGGAAAGATGGGACAGGCAATATCCGGCGTCACTTTCGGATTATTCGGTATTATGGCCTATGTATTTCCACTTGTGGTTTTCTTTGGAATTTCATTTTTTGTGGCGAACCGTTCAAACCGGATTGCAAAAATCAAATTAATTTCCTCGATTTTTTGCTATATTTTCCTGACGATTCTTGTACATATGGTAACAGAACCTTATGATGCAGGTGCAAAATTAATAGATGCCTACAAGAATAGCTCGGCGGGCAAGAATGGCGGCGGCCTTATTGGAGGGGCGGCGGTTAAAGTCCTTCATCCCCTGCTTGGGACAGTGGGTTGTTATGTTGTGATTATTGTGTTGATTTTGATTTCCGTTGTTCTGATCACGCAGAAGTCTATTTTTATCCCATTGGGAAAAAAAGGACGCAGGGCCTACTCAAAAGCGTCGGAGCGTCATAAAGAGCAGAGAGAGCTTAAAAGAAAAGAAAAAGAGGCTCAGAGAGAGGCCGAGGCTGCTGAAGAAGAGCGGGGAACAGGCGGAAACCGTAATGTCACTTTTGAGGATGTTAAAGAGAAATTTGAAAAGAAAGATTTTAATTTTGACTTAAGTGCGGCGACGGAGGTTCCTGAGGCGGAGAAGGTTAAAAAGTCAAAGACAGATAAAAAAAGCAGAGCGGATAAACCATCGGTTGAGGACATTACCGAGGAGATTATTCTGCCATGGCAGGGCGAAGAAAGTATTCCGGTAAATCATATGGAACCGATCGAGTCGGTGAATACGGAAAGAAGAAATTCTTTTATTGTGCCGGAAGGGGATCTGCGTCCAATTGATATAGATATTGAAGATGACTTCGGTGTGATGGAGGAGCCGGAAAGTGACGGAAAATCCGGAGAGGTGTCGGAGAAGATTCACGAGGGTGCATCCACCGCAGCCAGGGGAAATGCTTCAACAACGGCAACGCATGTACCGTCTGCATCGGCAGTTGCAAAAGCAGCGGCAAAGGCAGAGACGGTGAAGGCCTCCGCACCGAGTGCGGCGGAAAAACAGGCGACGGCTGAGGATATTGAAGCGGCTCTGGAACAGAAGCCGGAATATGTATTTCCGCCTTTATCACTTTTGGTGAGAGGCGAGCGGAATAACGGCGGCAATACCGACGAACAATTGCGTCAGACAGCGGCAAAATTGAAATCGACTCTGGAAAGCTTTGGTGTGAAGGTTCAGATCACGAATGTGAGCTGTGGACCGAGCGTGACTCGCTACGAGCTTCAGCCGGAGCAGGGAGTGAAGGTCAGTAAGATCGTCAGTCTGTCCGATGATATTAAGTTAAATCTTGCTGTGGCGGATATACGAATCGAAGCGCCGATTCCTGGAAAGGCAGCGATTGGTATTGAAGTTCCAAATAAAGAAAATACGACGGTTATGCTCAGAGACCTTCTGGAAAGCAAAGAGTTTCAGAACAGTAAATCAGGTATCGCCTTTGCCGCCGGCCGGGACATCGGGGGAAAGGTCATTCTTGCAGATATTGCCAAGATGCCCCATCTGTTGATTGCCGGAGCTACTGGCTCGGGTAAATCCGTATGTATCAATACATTGATTATGAGTATTATCTATAAAGCAAAACCGGAGGATGTCCGCATGATCATGGTGGATCCGAAGGTGGTAGAACTGAGTGTTTATAATGGCATCCCTCATCTGCTGATTCCGGTAGTTACCGACCCGAAAAAGGCGGCTGGTGCACTGAACTGGGCAGTGATGGAGATGACGGATCGTTATAAGAAGTTTGCGGAGCTGAATGTCCGGGATTTGAAGGGATATAATGAAAAGGTATCCCAGGCTGAGTTTGCAAGTCCGGATTATCCGAAATTGCCTCAGATTGTTATTATTGTGGACGAGCTTGCAGATTTGATGATGGTGGCTCCGGGAGAAGTGGAAGACGCCATCTGCCGTTTGGCACAGCTTGCGAGGGCCTGTGGTATCCATCTTGTTATTGCGACACAGCGGCCTTCAGTAAATGTTATTACCGGTCTGATTAAGGCGAATATTCCTTCGAGAATCGCCTTTTCCGTATCTTCCAGTGTGGATTCCAGAACCATTATTGATATGGGCGGTGCGGAAAAGCTTCTTGGAAAAGGGGATATGCTCTTTTATCCTTCGGGGTATCAGAAACCACTGCGTGTGCAGGGCGCCTTTGTTTCAGATAAAGAAGTCAATGATGTGGTGGCCTTCCTTCGGGAAAGTCAGAATGACCAGGTGAACTATAACGATGAGATTACCTCAAAGATTACCAGTGCAGGTCCTGCGGACACACCGGGAAACAGTGAGAGGGACGTCTATTTTGTTGAAGCCGGTAAGTTCATCATTGAAAAGGATAAAGCATCTATAGGGATGCTCCAGCGCGTATTTAAAATTGGGTTTAACCGGGCGGCCAGAATCATGGATCAGCTCTATGAGGCCGGTGTGGTCGGACCTGAGGAAGGCACAAAACCGAGAAAGGTCTTGATGTCTCCGGAAGAATTTGAAAACTATGTTGAAGAGTCTTTATAGGCGGGAGGAAGAGAGATAATGAAAACTGATATTCAGATTGCACAGGAAACAAAAATGGAACTGATTAAAAATGTAGCTGCCAGACTGGACATCCAGGAAGATGATCTGGAATTTTACGGCAAATACAAAGCAAAATTTTCCGATGAGCTCTGGGAAAAGATTAAGGATCGTCCGGATGGAAAGCTGGTGCTTGTTACCGCAGTTAATCCGACACCGGCCGGTGAAGGCAAGACAACCATCAGTGTCGGCCTTGGCGAAGCGATGGGTGTTTTGAATAAAAAAGCTGTTCTGGCCCTTCGTGAGCCATCCCTTGGACCTTGCTTTGGTATTAAAGGCGGTGCTGCCGGCGGCGGATATGCTCAGCTGATTCCGATGGAAGAACTGAACCTTCATTTTACAGGCGATTTCCATGCCATTACATCGGCAAACAACCTTTTAGCAGCCATGCTGGATAATCATATTCATCAGGGAAATGCATTGAGAATCGATACAAATCAGATCGTGTGGAAACGCTGTGTGGATATGAACGACCGGGCGCTCCGTAATATTGTTGTCGGTCTTGGCGCAAAAGCGGATGGAGTGGTTCGTGAAGATCACTTTGTTATTTCCGTGGCTTCTGAGATTATGGCGATTCTCTGTCTTGCCAACGATTTGAATGATTTAAAAGAGATGCTCGGCCGGATTATCGTTGCGTATAACTATGATGGTGAACCAGTCACAGCAAAAGATTTAAAAGCGGTAGGTTCCATGGCAGCACTTCTGAAGGATGCCATCAAACCAAACATGATTCAGACACTGGAACATACACCGGCCATCGTTCACGGCGGACCATTCGCAAATATTGCCCATGGATGCAACAGTGTGCGTGCCACAAAGATGGCTTTGAAGATGGCAGATATCGTTATTACAGAAGCAGGTTTCGGCGCTGACCTGGGTGCTGAAAAGTTCTTTGATATCAAATGTCGTAAAGCGGGTCTGACGCCATCGGCGGTTGTTCTTGTATCTACAGTTAAGGCTATGAAATACAATGGCGGTGTGGCAAAGAAAGACCTTCCTGAGAAAAATATGGAAGCGCTCAAAAAAGGTATCGTCAACCTTGAAAAACACATCGAAAATCTTCAGAAATATGGTGTGCCGATTGTCGTTACTTTAAATAAATATGTGACCGATTCGGAAGAAGAACTGGCATACATTAAAGATTTCTGCGAATCCAGAGGTTGTGAATTTGCTTTGGCCGAAGTATGGGAGCATGGCGGCCAGGGCGGTGTTGAACTGGCCAATAAGGTGCTGAATATTCTGGAAAATAAAGAGAGCAATTTCAAAGTTCTTTATCCGGATGAATATACATTGAAACAGAAAATTGAAACCATATCTAAAGAAATTTACGGCGCAGATGGCGTTACCTATTCTGCAGCAGCAGAGAAGGCACTGGCACGTATTGAAGCTATGGGCATGGGCCATCTTCCTGTCTGTATGGCAAAGAATCAGTATTCTCTCTCTGATGATCCAAAGAAACTGGGACGTCCGACCGGATTTACAGTAAATATCCGTGAGGTTTATGTCAGCGCCGGCGCCGGCTTTGTTGTAGCCATCACAGGAACCATCATGACGATGCCTGGACTTCCTAAGGTTCCTGCAGCTGAAGCCATTGATGTGGACGACGATGGAAATATTGTTGGATTATTCTAATTTAGGAGGAAAGACAGACAATGACACAGATAATTGACGGAAAAAAGATTTCTGCTGAAATTAAGGATGAGTTAAAAGAAAAGGTATCTGCATTAAAGGCTCAGGGGAAAGAGATTACATTGGCGGTGATTCAGGTGGGCAATGACCCGGCATCAACTGTCTATGTGGGCAATAAAAAGAAATCCTGTGCCTATATCGGCATTCGGTCACTGGCCTATGAGCTGCCGGAGGATACGACGGAGGAGGAATTGCTTTCACTGGTGGAACAGCTCAATCAGAGCAGAGATGTTCATGGAATTTTAGTTCAGCTTCCGTTGCCGAAGCAGATCAATGAAGATAAAATCATCAAAGCCATTGCTCCGGCCAAGGACGTGGATGGCTTCCATCCGCAGAGTGTCGGTGCTTTAAGCATCGGTCAGCCGGGCTTTGTTTCCTGTACACCGGCAGGAATCATCCAGCTTTTAAAGCGCAGCGGTATCACCATTGACGGCAAGGAATGTGTCATTGTCGGACGGAGCAATATTGTCGGGAAACCGATGGCTCTGCTTCTTCTCAGAGAAAATGGTACAGTAACCGTATGTCATTCGCATACAAAGAATTTAAAAGAGGTTTGTAAACGAGCCGATATTCTGGTAGCGGCCATCGGCAAACCGAAGTTTTTCAATCATGAGTATATTAAGGAAGGTGCGGTTGTCATCGATGTAGGTATCCACCGCAATGAAAATAACAAACTGTGCGGCGATGTGGACTATGATGACGTTTTCCCTCATGTTTCTGCGATTACACCTGTTCCAGGCGGTGTTGGACCGATGACGATAGCCATGCTTATGTATAATTGTGTACAGGCGGCTGAAATGGAGATTTAAAAATGAAAATATTGTTTGTTTCACTGGGCTGTGATAAGAACCTGGTGGATTCGGAAGTGATGCTTGGTCTGCTGCGGGATAAAGGGCATGAAATCACGAATGACGAAGCTCAGGCAGAAGTTATTGTGGTCAATACATGCAGCTTTATTCATGACGCCCGGGAAGAAAGCATCCAGACCATTCTGGAGATGGCCGAACTGAAGAAAAATGGTATCTGCCGCCTCTTGATCGTGTCCGGTTGTCTGGCGGAAAAATATCGGGATGAGGTTCTTGAGGAACTGCCGGAAGTGGATGCGGTGGTGGGAACAACAGCCTATGATACCATATGTGAGGTGATCGATAAAAGCCTTGCAGGTGAGCGGGTTCAGTCCTTTGAATCCACGGACCGGCTGCCCCTTGTGGAGACCCGCCGTGTGCTGACGACCGGCGGTTACAGCAGCTATCTTAAAATTGGCGAAGGCTGTGATAAGCACTGTACTTATTGCATTATTCCTAAGCTGCGGGGAAACTACCGGAGTGTTCCGATGGATTATGTACTGGAGGATGCCCGAAGACTGGCAGCAGCCGGTGTGAAAGAACTGAATATTGTCGCCCAGGAAACAACGACCTGGGGAAAGGATATTTATGGAGAAAAACGTCTTCATGTGCTTTTGAGAGAGCTGTGTAAAGTGGAGGACATTCGTTGGATTCGTCTGCTTTATTGCTATCCGGAAGAGATTACGGATGAACTGATCGAAGTTATCCGGACGGAGCCGAAAATCTGCCATTATCTGGATATGCCGATTCAGCACAGCAGTGATGCTATTTTAAAACGTATGGGACGGCGGACATCCCGGAGTGAACTGGAAGCTGTCATTGGAAAGCTTCGTAAAGCTATTCCGGATATTACATTGAGAACAACCCTGATTACCGGATTTCCGGGGGAGACGGAAAGTAATCACGAAGATTTAAAATCCTTTGTTCAGAAGATGGAATTTGACCGCCTGGGTGTCTTTACGTATTCACCGGAAGAGGGAACCCCGGCGGAAAAGATGGAAGGCCAGGTGCCGGAGACGTTGAAAGAAAGCCGGAGAGATGAACTTATGCTTTTGCAGCAGCAGGTGTCGGCGAAAAAAACGGCGGCTATGATCGGCAAGACGGTAGAAGTTCTCGTTGAAGGACGTATACCGGAAGAAGGCGTTTATGTGGGACGGACTTACCGGGATGCTCCGGAGGTGGACGGCTATATCTTTTTAAATGCGCAGGAAGAAATTATTTCCGGAGATTTTGTGACTGCCGAAGTGACCGGTGCCGATGAATATGATTTGACAGGAGATGTAATCTATGAATTTACCAAATAAATTGACTGTACTCAGAGTTATCATGATTCCTTTCTTTGTATTTTTTTATCTGACAGGAAAGGTCTATATCGCCGATGTTATTTTTATTCTTGCCAGCCTGACGGATATGGCAGATGGAAAAATTGCAAGAAAATATAATCTTGTGACCAATTTTGGTAAATTTATGGACCCATTGGCCGATAAGCTTCTTGTGGCGGCGGCCCTCATCTGCTTTGTGGAAGTGGATCGGATTCCGGCATGGATTGTTTTGATCATTATCAGCCGGGAGTTTATCATCAGCGGCTTTCGTCTGGTAGCGGCCGAAGGCGGTAAGGTCATTGCGGCCGGTTACTGGGGAAAGATTAAAACAGCGGTGACAATGGTGACGATTGTTTTTATGATTCCGAATTTTGGAGAAATTTTCTCTGGCGTATCCTGGATATATCCATTGGAACAGGTTTTAGTTTATGCATCTCTTATACTGACAATCATCTCTCTGATTGATTATCTGGTGAAGAACAAAGAGGTACTTGGAGGCGAAATGTAATGATCATAGAATTTATATCTGTGGGAACAGAAATTCTTCTCGGGAATATTACGAATACAAATGCCCGGTATCTGGCGGAAGAATGTGCCGTATTGGGATTGACGAACTACTATCAGGTGACGGTAGGAGATAATGAAAGCCGTCTCTCAGAGGCCATCCGCACAGCGCTTGGCCGTTCGGATATCGTTCTTTTAAGCGGCGGACTTGGACCGACGGAGGATGATATTACCCGTGAGACGGTGGCAAAAGTCCTCGGCCGGGAAATGACGGAAGTGCCGGAAATCCATCAGCAGATTCAGGCCTACTTTGAACGGATGGGTTCCAAACGGCCTTCCAGCAACAACTGGCGGCAGGCCATGGTCATTGAAGGCGCCCAGATTGTGGAAAATCACAATGGGACGGCGCCGGGGATGATTGTCCCGGTGAACGATACAAAGTATATTATTCTCATGCCGGGGCCTCCGGAAGAGCTGAAAATGATGTTTGAGGAGAGCATTGCACCTTTCCTGGCCGGTTTAAACCATCAGGTGATCTGCTCAAAGACAGTAAAAATATGTGGCATGGGCGAGAGCCGGGTGGCAGATGCGGTTTCTGATTTGATTTCCGCTCAGACCAATCCGACGATTGCCACCTATGCTAAGGGCGGAGAAGTTCATCTGAGAATTACGGCCAGCGGCAGCGATGCGAAAACGGCCCGTAAAAGTATCAAACCGATCGTCAAAGAACTGAAAAGTCGTTTTGGAGATAAAGTATATACGACACGGGAGAGCGAAACGCTGGAGCAGCACGTGGTCGGCCTTTTGAAACGGAAGAAGATGACGGTGGCTACAGCAGAG
>CABRLU010000097.1 GCA_902471845.1 uncultured Lachnospiraceae bacterium
CGGCATTCCTGCTGAACCGCTCTTCCGATCTCGCAATAATGTATACATTTATATATCCAGGAATATTATCCGGGAAATCCTCAAAAACTAAAGAATAAAAATCAAAGGAGGTTTATTCAATGACGAATAAAGATACGTTATACTTACTGAAAGAATGTGACTCCGGCACCAAAATGGCGGTGTCATCCATTGACGAAATACTGGATAAAGCAGAAGATTCCAAATTGAAACAGTTACTGTCCGAAACGAAAAACCACCATGAAAAACTTGGCAATGAGATTCATGCCCTTCTCATCCAGCAGGGCAGCAAAGATCAGGAACCAACGCCCATGGCCAAAGGTATGTCCTGGCTGAAAACCAATATGAAAATGGGTATGGACAAAAGTGACGCGACCATTGCTGACCTGATGACCGACGGATGTAATATGGGCATTAAATACCTTCACAAATATTTAAACCAATACACAGCCGCAGACAGCAAAGCCAAAGATATTTGCAAGCGTCTCATATCCATTGAAGAAACCCTCAGACAGGATCTTCGCTGCTATCTGTAACTCCTGCCCATTTGAACATTCAAAAAAACTCAGGGGCAAAACCCGAATCGGCTTTGCCCCAAAACAGACACGTTTATTTTTTTCCAAATAATTCAAAATAAAATATGTATTGCTGCATGATTCCCTTTATGTCTTTATATCTCCGATTTGGGAATCCCCTTTTGTAGTGGGCATTCAACGCCTGAATCATATGGGTATCCATCGGAAATGCCTGCAGATGATGAAGGGCAAAGAGACATATACAATCCGCCACCTTCTCGCCCACGCCAAACAATTTCAGCAGTTCTTCCCTGGCCCTTTTATAGGACATGTGCCGCACCGCCTCCAGATCTATCTCTCCGGAAACAACACTTCTTGCCGCCCGAATCACATATTTACTGCGATATCCCAGATTACAGGCTTTTAAAGCATCTTCATCCAACCCTGCCAGAGCTTCCGGTTTTGGAAAACCATAATAAATTCTTCCCTGACCGTCTGTCTGCTCTTCCCCATAAGCTCCGCAGATATTCTGGATACACCTGCGTATCCTTACAATATTATTCTGCTGAGAAATCAAAAACGTAACGATCATTTCCCACAAATCCTGGCGCAGAATGCGTATTCCTGAGCCAAAGGCCGCCGCATTCACCAGGTATGTATCTCTTGGATTAATCCGGCCGATACAGTCGGCGTAATCCCTTTCCAGGTCAAAATAATCCTTCCAAAACTGTTCAAATGTTTCTTCATCACAATAAAATCTGCACACATTTCCCTGCTGCTCAATTTCCAGATATTTATCCCCGGCAATGAGACTGTATCTGTTTCCTTCTCCATCTTCCTGTTTCATACGGAAGCATTGACCCGACAGGCAAATCTGCTCAAGACTAAAATTATCTATCTGTTTCTTAACCATCGAATGTATCACTTATTCTCCTATTCTTTTCAGCCATCCGGCCACACAGACCTGAACCATTGACGCGGCCGCCGCTATATAAAAGACATACTGGGGTCCCCAGGCCTGCCAGATGATACCAAGACCGCCGGACAATACCACGGCGATAACATGATCCACACTGAGTCCAAAGGATAGATTTTCCATAACATCTGCCGGATCATCGGCTAACTGTTTCATTAAAAATGTATGTACCGTATTAAAATGATCGGTGAGATTAATCAAGATATATACAAGATAGGCAACAAATAAAGGCGCCCCCACCGTTCCAAAAGTTTCACCGGCAATGCTTCCGGCCACCCATCCTGAAAATACAAAGATAGCTGCAATACCACAGCCTTCCAGCACAAGGGCCTTTTTCACACCATACCGATCTAAAAATCGTCCGATCAACGGAGCAAAAAGACTTCCGGCAAAATGGGCAGCAATGCCAAGCAGCGCCAGTGTATCCGCCCCCTTCGCCAGCAGTTCAATGATAATCCACGGTCCAAACACAATCCGCACCCGCTTCTGACAACCATAGACGGCCGTAACCACATAATAAGGCAGGTATTTCTTTTTAAATGAATGTTTTTCCTTTTTCCCCGAAGTTTGCTTATGTCGCTGAGGCACATTCAGCTCTGGACATTCCTTCTTCAATTTCAGAATAAATCCGGCGCCTACAGCTGCAATGACCAGAGCCAGACAAAATGAAGGAATCATGCCTTCACCAAACCAGAAAATGCCGATGCGAAAGCCGATGAACACCGCTAAGGATGTCATCATGGAAGCAAAGAGCATCCGTCCCTTCAGTTTTCCCAAAAAGGTTCCGGTTTTTCCTTCTTTCGACAGATCAATGGCGATACTGTCTCTCAGCGGCATCATCATATGCTCTCCGAGAGAAGCAATGAATAAAAAGACCATCATCATTCCGTAAGAGGGCGAGAGCAAGCCCAGAACCAGCAGGCCAAGGCAGGATAAACCATAGGCAATAAATGCCATGGACACATTTCCCATACTGCCAAGCAGTGAAATGACAACTACACACAACACCCCCGGCATCTCCCGTGGAATCTCCAAAAATCCCCTCTGGACCGAATCCACCTGATAGACTTCCTTAAAATAATTTGAAAAAACCGAAGAACTCAACCCCTGAGCCACCGTCAGCAAAATAATCGCTGCTAAAAATAACCGTTTCGCTTTATCTTTCGTCATAACAACTCTCCCTCTTCATCCCGCTGAAACTCCAGAATATCTCCGGGCTGACAATCCAAAACATCACATATGGCATTCAGGGTGGAGAATCTTATGGCACTGATTTTTCCAGTTTTCATTTTTGACAAATTTACATTGGCAACGCCAACCTTCTCCGATAATTCCTTCAGCGACATTTTCCTGTCGGCCATCACCCGGTCTAATCGTAATATGATTGCCATCTGATCACCCCTTACAACGTCTCATCCGACTCAATCTGCAGCGATGTGCCGTACTCAAAAATATAGGAGAGACTGATAATAATTCCACCGATAATCATACTGTACCAAAAGCCGACGGACGTTGCACTGGCACTCTCCAAATATCCGGTAATACCAAGCGCCGTCGGCACGAATGCCGATCTGACAAAGGCTGAAATGATGACCAGCACGCCAATAGAAAAAATGGATTTACAGCACTGATTCATAAACGGACTATGATCCTCATCAATTCTTTTGAATATATTCTTTATATTCCATAAAATAGCCAGGGTAATCGCCTTCACTACAAAGCCGCCAAAATATCCGGCCAGGTATACGGTTTTTGGACTTTCCATTGATTTTCCATTCAGTAAATCCCTTGCAAAATCAACTTCCAGGCCGCCTTTAAAAAAGCCGTATCCGGCTATACCGTTTCCCGTATCTAAAAGACGAATACCAAAATCTCCCGACGGCTGGAACATCAACCATAAACCCGTTCCCAGGAAAATAATCAGATATATGGCATATACCCAAAAAAGCAATTTCAATACAACACTCAGACTGTCACACCGGGCCTTCAAAATATTTTTAGAAGAATTAAACATTACGCCTGCCACCTTTCATTCTTTTCTCCATCTGAATTTTACGCCTTGAATTTATGTTTGTCAATTATTTTTTAACGTTTATCATTAATTATTTTATTTTCAGAATAAAAAAAGAAATCTGGCATTATACCAGCTTTTAAATCAGATCAAAATATCGGCAGGCATTCCATATACCGTCTTTCGTAACCGAAGTCGTCACATAATCGGCTTCCAACTTGACATCCTCCGAACCATTTCCCATGGCCACGCCAATACCCGCAGCCCGAATCATTCCGATATCATTTGCACTGTCCCCGAAAGCAAAAGTATCCCCAATATCCATATCCAGTATTTCACACACCCTGGCAATTCCGGTTCCTTTGTGAAATCCTTTTGGAACAAATTCGGTCACAGGTATGTCATGAATCATATAATCATAATAGGAATCTAACTCGGCATAGCATTTTTCCTGGTCTGCATCCTCGGTTGCGCAGGACAGCTTGGATATCTCCCAACGCCCCCACTCTCCTCCGATCGTCAGCAACCGGGAACCGACCTCCGCTTTCAGCTTTAATCCATAGTTATCTTTACCAAACTCATTGTCATCCATGTAAAGATATTCTCTGCCTTCCAATATAGGACGCATACCATACTTTCTTACCGTATGAATGGTATACTCCACCAGCTCCGTATCCAGCTTTTTATAAAAAACGGTTTTGCCTCCGTACTCAATCATCGTTCCACATCCTGAGACCACCCCGTCAAAACCAATTTCAAACAGTCTCGGATTCTGAATATAGGCCCGGCTCCGTCCGCTGCACAAAAAGGTCAAATGTCCATTTTTACGCAGACTGTAAAGGGCCTGTACGGTACTTTTCGGAATTACGTTATTCCAGTCCCACAGCGTCCCGTCAATATCAAAAAATATGGCTTTCCTCACCGACATTTCTGCCACCTCCGTGTATAATCATTCCTGTTCGCCTTCATTGGCTTCCTCCATCCTGAACTGTTCCCCTTTCAGTTCCTTCTCGAAAGTCACCTGAAGCACCGCCTGAGGCCAGTTCAATGACACTTTTGCGTGCCTTTCTTTTTTCACAGCTTCTTCTTCAATGATATGAAGCAGCTCCGTAAGCACTTCTTTTGTCAAATAGCCGCCACGCCAGTGGAAAATCAACATTTTTCCTTTCTTTACAGCCTGAGCTGAACGTTTTCGCACCTCCTCCGTCTTTGTAAAGGATATTTTCTTCTCTTTATAGTAAAAATGGTCGCTATCCTCACATGAAGGAATCTTCCACACCAGTCTTTCATGGTCCCTGAAAATTTGTTTATCACTGAGATTAAAATAATCATAACGAAGGCGTTCACCGCCGCCGAGTGTATTATCAAATGTGGCATCCAGATGATAGTATTTGCCGCCGATACGCACCACATTCCAGGCATGGCGATATTTAATCCCCTTCTCCGGATTTGCTTCCGAGAGGGCAACAATACACCAGATTCCCAACGCATCACAGAGTATTTTCACCGATTTTGCAATACCTTCACAGACGCCGACGCTCTGCCCCAACGGCCCGATAATTTCATGGGAATAGGGCTTTTTCAGCTTGTCATAACGAACATTCTGACAGATATAATCATGTATATACTGCTCTTTCTCCGTCTCGCTGAGTTTCAAGGCCGGCCGGGCCAGCTTCTCTACTCTGGACTTCATCGCCTTCTGATGGGCCCTGATCTTATTTTTGTCAAACAAATACTCCGGCAAAATCTCCGCATTTCCCGAATCCGGATAATAGCGGTATTTAAATTTCACCGTATAAAAAATCTCTGGGCAATCCAGACGCAGCATAAAATAAATATCCGACAACTCCCTGCCTTCCAGCAAGGGAACCTGAAAACTCGGCGCCAGGGCCTGCAGCCCGTTCTTCATCGCATGGTAAGCCGCCTGCTGCGCTTTATTCAGTTGATTATAATAATAGGATTCACATGCCATAACCATCACTTCCATACCTGTTTTCCCGATTTTATTTTCAATCCCATAAACAGATTTAATAAAATCCATAATGCAACGCTGAGATTTTCCAGTGTAATGATGGGCACATCCACCGATATAAATCCAAATACATTTCGGATAATCTCTACCGTCTCATAAATTGCGGGAAGTCCAAAGATCAACGTCAGCATAAACCCTCCGACCGCAAGAAAGGATTCAAAGCGTTCGGCCTTTTCTTTCTCTTCTGCCTTTAAAATACTGTCAATTGCTGATTGCTTATTTCGGGTAATTTCAGGTCTCAAATAATGAGGCATCCGCGCTTCAAAAGCCGCCGTCTGTTCACTGACGGTGCCATAACAGCCTTCCTGCAATTCACTGATAAATATGAGATTCCTGTTGTACTCCTTTTGAATTTTCGCCAACTCCTTTGGTTTGAAAACTTTTTTATAAAAGTTATTCAAATCATTCATCTTTTTCATCATGATAATAAGCAGAGCAAATTCCGCATTGACGTGCACATCTCTGGCCAGGTCATTACATATACGATAATGGTCATCCGCTTCGATATCTTTTATCCCCGTCCGATTTTTATATTGTTCTGTCACCATGTCTAACAATCCCTGATCAATGTATGAAAGACAGCCTCCCGTGGTCTTGGTCAGATAATTTATGCCATGCCTGCCCCAACTGTTTTTTTGTATATATTCCTGGGCATCTCTATAATAAGATGTATCCTTTCTGTTCGGGACAGGCGCTGCAATGATGCGGTATAAATCCTCTTGAACATCCCTGGAAATATTATTGAGCTGTTTTGGTATTCCATCAAAATCAATCAAAATTATATTCCGGATGCTACTGCCATATTTGATAAAATCAATATGGGTATCTTCGTGCAGTGTGTTCAAATAAGCTTCCACAATATGTGAAAAGGATTTCTCTGAGACATAATTTTTATTTTTCCATTTATTGATTATATTCGATATAAATAAATCTACGTTATTCCTCTGCAGCGGCGCCGGAGATGTATTGATCAATGGAAGTTCCAGTTTAAGAAAACCCATATGATTTTCAAATATGTATAACAGCGCATGAAGCCACACGGTCTCTTTGCTCTCTAATTCTATTTTAAATGGCAGCAGGATCAATCGGTCCTGAGCAGATGTAAAGCCTGATCCGTATATCTGGGAAGACGCCTCCTGTTCTTCATGCAAACGATCAAGCCTCTGCCCCAGTGCTTCTAATTCCGTACTTACAAGATGGATTTTAACAGAAGTGTCTGTCATCTCCAATTCCAGTTGAAGATCGTCCCCTTCCATTTGAAAAGGCGGCGCAGTCATTTCATTGTACCGGCTGAACGCTTTCATATCCATCTTTATATCCGGTTCCTGAAGCAACTCACCCGGCATTTCCCTGATGGATCTGGAAAGAGAATACCCAAGAGAATCCATGATTTTATTCTGATATTCTTCTGAGAAAAAAACTGTGCTTTGCCGTACAGTTTCACACAGAGCCTCAAAATCCAAATCCGTTTCAAATTTAAGAGGATAGTAGGAATGGATTTCTCCATATATTATCTTTTCGATTCCTGAACCTGCTTTTTGTGCCATAGCTGTTTTCTCCGTTCTATCATACAGTAAATAGAAAGATGACAGGCATCCCTCCCGAACGCCTGTCACATTTTCCTTTATACGCCTAACGCTTTACGAAATACTCTTCATACCACACAAGGAAAGTATAGATAGTCCAAACCTTCCGCCAGTTATCCGAATTTCCGCCGACATAATCGTCAAAGATGGCATTGATCTCATCCAAATCAAAAAACTGAGCTGCCATCTCGCTGTGGAATTTTGCCTGTACATCCTGATTATACCGTTCATCAGCCATCCAGATACGAATCGGCACGATAAAGCCCAATTTCTTCCGGAAGGCGATTTCTTCCGGCAGAACCTTGGCTGCCGCCGTACGGAAAGCCACCTTGTTCTGCTCATCATTGACCTTGAATCTGGAAGGCATACGGGACGCAATATCAAAAATTCTCCGGTCGGTCAGCGGCATACGAATTTCCAGACCAGCCGCCGTACTCATTTTATCCACATTTAAATAAATATCTCCCTCCAGCCAAATCTGAATATCCACGTCAGACATTTTAGCCAGCGGATCAAGGCCTTCTGTCTCCTCGTAAATCCGCTCCACCAATTCAATCGGCAGAACATCCGGGTCGTATTTTTTAAGAATGCGTTTCTTTTCGTCCTCTTTCATAATGTTGGTATTTCCAACATAAAAGGTCTTCAGATTTTCGCCGTAACGTTCCGCATTGCGATACATATTATAGCCGCCAAAGAATTCATCGGCGCCTTCACCGGAATAACAGAGCTTTGTATGCTCAGCCGTCGCTCTGCAGGCGATGGCAAAGGCGATGGCGGAAGCGTCGCCTAAAGGCTGTTCCATATGGTACATGACATAAGGAACGATTTCAAAATACTCTTCCGGTGTGATCAGGCATCTGGAATTCTCCCGGCCGAGAATCTCTGCCGTCTGCCGTGCCAGTCCGGACTCGTCAAAACGAGCCTCTTCATAGCCGCAGGAATCGGTCATCTTCACATCCGACATGGCTAACACATAGGAAGAATCCACACCTCCGGACAAAAAGGATTCGGCTGTCTCATCGTCAGATTTAACCTCCGGCATGATCTCCTGAAGGGTCGTATGAATCTCATCTGCCCAGTCCTCCAGGGATTTACTTTCATCCGGATGAAATTCCGGTGTCCAATAACGTTCAATTTTAAGCTTTCCGTCCTGCCAGATAAGATAACGCCCCGGCATAAGCTTTTTAACACCCCGGAAAAATGTATTTTCTCCGGCCACATAGGTCAGGCTCAAATATAACTGAAGCATTTCTTCATTCAGTTTTTTTACAAAGCCCGGCTGTTCCATAATCTTACGAATGGTCGTTCCATAAAGAAGATGGCCTTCCTCTGTCTCATAATAGTAAAATGGCTTTGTTCCAAACGGGTCTCTCAGGCAAAAGAGCTTCTGCTCTTCCTCATCCCATAATGCAAATGCAAACATTCCGTGCATATGACTGGCCATGTCATATCCCCATGTTTCGTATGCTCTGACCAGAATCTGTTCTTCGCGTTCCTCTCTCGACAGAGTTTTATCAATTCCAAGCTCTCCGCAGAGTGCTTCCCAGTTCCGAATGTGTCCTCTGTATTCTCTGACATTTATCATTTGAATAACCTCTCTTA
>CABRLU010000098.1 GCA_902471845.1 uncultured Lachnospiraceae bacterium
GGGAGTTTTTATGAAACTATCAAATTATTCAAGTCCGGAAATATCAATTCCCAATAACTGTGCTGTTTCGTCATTACCCACAAACTCACATTTTTCTTCTGGATAATATTCAATTGGCATTGTAGCCGGGTCAGCTTCTCCTTTAAGAATCTTAACAGCCATTTCGCCTGCAAGATATCCTAATTCATAGTAATCGATACTGTATGTACAAAGACCGCCGGCTTCAACCATACCCTGTTCACCACAGATTACAGGAAGATTGTTTTCGTTTGCTACCATAGATACGGTATTCATACCTGCTGCAATCGTATTATCTGTAAAGCTGTATAAGCAGTCAACTTTACCAACAGCAGATTCAACAACAGACTGGATTTCATTGGAGCTTGCTACGGAAAATTCAACAACTTCAAGTCCAGCTGCTGCACAGGCTTCTTTTGTCATCTCTAACTGAATGTCAGAGTTACTTTCTGCGGAGCAGTAAAGAACGCCGACTGTTTTTGCATCCGGAAGTACTTTCTGAAGCAGACTGATCTGAGCTTCAATCGGTGTTAAATCGGAAGAACCAGTAACGTTTCCGCCTGGTGCATCATTAGATTCAACAAGACCGGAAGCTGCAAAATCTGTGATAGCTGTACCAACGATTGGAATTTCTGTTGTAACGCCTGCAACAGCCTGAGCTGCCGGTGTAGCAATGGCAAGAATCAGATCATCGCCATCATTGACCAATTTTTCAGCAATCGTCTGACATGCGGACTGGTCATTCTGAGCATTCTGCTGGTCAATCTCATAGGAGATTCCAGAATCATCCAGAGCAGCTACGAAACCATCATTTGCTGCATCCAGAGCAGCATGTTCTGTCAACTGTAATACGCCAATTTTGTAAGTTTCTCCATCAGCAGCAGCTTTGGATTCTGCGCTTTCAGCTGTTGTTTCAGCAGTTGTCTCTGCTGTCGTTTCAGCGGTTGTCTCCTTTGTTCCTGAGCCACATGCTGTCAGGGAAGCAACAACCATGGCACCTGCCAAAATGAATGCAAGTGATTTTTTCATGTTTTCATCCTCTTTCCTTTTCATACTTCAATACATAAAAGCGTTGAAGCAACGCTTCTATATAATGATAAATGATTTATGTGAAAAAGTCAATTCTTTTAGTTCTTTTTCTTACGTTCAAACCGGTTTTCATTACCATTCATCAACCTTTTAATATTTTCACGGTGGCGCATCCAGGCCATCAGCCAGAACACAACGCTGACGCCAAACAAATGCCAATGTCCCGGATAAAAAATGAGGACACAGACAGGAAAGGCCAGGCTCATATAGAGTGAACCTACCGAAACATACCGCGTTACAAAAAAGATGATCAAAAATCCAATAATACCAATCAGGCCAATTCTCAGGTCCAGTGCAAGCATGACGCCGGAAGTCACTGCAATCCCCTTGCCGCCCTTAAATTTCAGATAAAACGGATAGTTATGACCAAATGCTACTCCAAGCCCTGTATAGGCTAAAAGGAGCTGAAAATCCAGTGCAGGGACAAGCAGTTTCCCATAAATCAGATACTTGACAAGAAGGATTGCAATGATCGCTTTCAGCGCATCCCCCAGGTAAGTAATATAACCCGCCTTCTTTCCGAGAACTCTCAGTGTATTTGTTGTTCCGGCATTTCCGCTGCCGTAATTACGAATATCAATTCCGTGGTACCGGCCGTAAATATACCCGGTCTGAAAGCACCCGAAAACATATCCGATAAAAAGGCAAAGAATGATATCTCTCAGCATCTCTATTAATCCTTATCCTTTCTCTCGCGAATGATAAATTTTAACGGTGTCCCGCGGAACCCAAAGGCTTCACGGATTTTATTTTCGATATAACGTGTATAGGAAAAATGGGTCAGTTCCTTATCATTGACAAATATAACAAATGTCGGCGGCTTCACAGCAACCTGCGTAATATAGTAAAGTTTCAGACGCCGGCCTTTATCCGATGGCGGCTGCTTCAAAGCAACTGCTTCTGCCATAATCTCATTCAGCACACCGGTAGCTACCCTCAAAGAATGATTCTGGATGACCATATCAATCAGTTCATAAAGCTTTGTAATTCGCTGTCCTGTCATGGCAGAAATAAAAATCAGTTCCGCATAAGGCATATAAGCCAGAGTATCGCGGATTTTCTTTGTATACTCATAAATGGTCTTGTCATTTTTGACAACTGCATCCCATTTATTCACAGCGATAATGACGCCTTTCCCCCGTTCGTGGGCAATACCTGCAATCTTGGCATCCTGTTCCGTCACACCTTCGGTGGCATCAATCATCAAAATAACAATATTTGCCCGTTCAACGGCGGATACGGCCCGAATAATGCTGTACCGCTCCAAATCTTCTTTTATTTTATTTTTACGGCGGATTCCGGCCGTATCGATAAAGACATATTCCTGACCATTAAACTTGACCACGGTGTCGATGGCATCCCGGGTCGTTCCTGCGATATTCGAAACAATGGAACGCTGGCTTCCGCAGAGTTTATTGATCAGGGAGGATTTTCCTACGTTCGGTTTTCCGATAATGGCAATTCTTGGACGCTCGTCCTCTTCCTCTTCTGCCGAGCCATCTGCAAAATGTTTTACGACCTCATCCAGCAGGTCGCCCAGTCCAAGCTGCGAAGCAGCGGAAATGCCATATGGATCTCCAATACCCAGATTATAAAATTCATAGATATCTGCCTCATATTTCTTGAAACTATCGACTTTGTTGACAGCCAGTACGATCGGTTTTCCGGAACGGCGGAGCATATCGGCCACCTTATAATCGGCATCGATCACCCCCTGCTGTACATCTGTCACAAAAATAATCACATCTGCGGTGGCAATAGCAATCTCTGCCTGCTCCCGCATGCTGGATAAAATCAAATCCTTGCTCTCCGGCTCGATACCACCCGTATCGACCATTGTAAATTGCTTGTCCAGCCAGGTTACGTCCGCATAAATACGATCCCGTGTAACACCGGGCGTATCTTTAACAATCGATATCTTACGTCCGGCCAGGACGTTAAATAATGTGGATTTACCCACATTCGGTCGGCCTACAACGGCCACAATTGGTTTACTCATATATATAAATCTCCTTCTGTAACGACATTCCGAATCCCTCAGGAAATAAGGGCATCGTATAAATCTTTTCCGTTTGATTGTACAATACGAACCGGAACTTGTAAAGTTTTTTCAATTTCCTTCACGTGGACGTCATCTAATAATACATCTTCACCGCTGCGCAGTACGTTGATCGGAAGTAAAAGTTCGCTTCCCAGATCCCGGTCCTTTAAAGCGCGGATAATATCCTGACCGGTCAGCAGGCCGGATACAGTGATTCTCGGGCCAAAAAAATAATTGGTAACCTCGACCACATCCACCTGAATATTGGGGTAATGTACATTCAAGTCGGCCACAAGCTCCCTTAAGAAAGGACCGGCCAGCTTTCCGGTGGCAATGGTGCAATGTTTATTTTTTTCGCGTTCTTCCGGCGCTCCGGACATATTTTCATAAATATCTTCATCCAGGGCCTCATGAAATTCCCGCTCCTGCAGTCGGAGCATCCCCACACCATTTTCAAGCTGAACATAGCCATCGTAATTTTCCTCTTCCGGCAGCGGCGCATCAGCGAGAATATACCACTCATCGCTGGCATGAACAAAATGAGTCCCGTATTCCTCCATAAAAATTTCCTGATAACCATGAATAATATCAATGACCTCCCTGGCATCCTCAGGCGTAAAGGGTTCCAGTGGATAGAGCCCATCTCTGTGATCAGAAAGTCCTACAGGAACAACGGACAGACTTTCCATATAGGGCAGAAATTTTCCCAGATCACCGATGGTTTTGCGAAGCTCATCGCCGTCATTGACATTTTTGCAGAGTACGATCTGTCCGTTCATAAGAACGCCCGCCTCGTAAAGCTTTTGAATCTGCTCCATGATTTTTCCGGCAAAGCGGTTATGCAGCATCATGCATCGCAGTTCCGGATTGGTGGTATGGACGGAAATATTGATCGGAGATAATTTGTATTTAATAATTCGATCCAAATCCTTATCTTTCATATTCGTCAGGGTAATATAATTTCCCTGAAGAAAAGACAATCTTGAATCATCGTCTTTAAAATACATCGTAGACCGCATACCCTTCGGAAGCTGATCGATAAAGCAAAAAATACATTTATTAGTACAGGAATGGTAATCGTCCATCAGACTGGACTCAAATTCAATGCCCAAATCCTCTTCTGCGTCCTTTTCAATTTCAAGGAGCCATTCTTCTCCATCCGCTTTTTGTACAGTCAGCTCAATATATTCATCATTAATCAAATAGTGGTAATCAAAGACATCTTCAATCTGCTGATCGTTCACCGCAAGTACCCGGTCTCCCGGTTCAAGCTCCAGTTCGTCACCAATACTTCCCGGAACAACCATTTTTATTTTGTGTCCTTCTTTCATCATCTATTCCTCTCTTACTTCAGGCATAAAAAGGCTGCCAGACTCCCCCGGTTACTGCCCGTTTTTCGATGGGACCATAAAAGATCCGGATGACATCCGGTACACCACCGGGTCACTGTAATATGCTCCGGCATCATCCCCGCATCCAGCATAATCTGCCGGTTGGCTTCCCACAGGTTCAATTGATATTTGCCATTCTCCTTCGCATAGACAAGGGCATCTGTCACACGAAAATCTTTCTCAAAGGCCTCCGACACATCCTGGCTGACTTCATAGCAGGACTGACAGATGGACGGGCCAATCACACCGATAATATCCTCCGGCCGGGAACCATAATTTTGTGTCATGGCTTCTATAGTATTCCGACCGATACGGGCAACCGTGCCACGCCAGCCCGAATGGGTCAGACCAATTGCTTTTTTCACCGGATCAACAAAAAACAAAGGCACACAGTCCGCGTGATAGGTAATGAGGGGTAATCCAGGAACATTGGTAATCTGTCCATCCACGTCATGATAAGTTTTTGGCCGAATAATACCATGCCCCGCATCCTTTTCCGTAACCACACGCACGTTGGATGTATGGGTCTGATCTGTCCCCACTACCTTTTTCCAATCCATATGAACAGCCGAACAAAATCGGCGGAAATTTTCATCCACATGTTTTTTATCATCTCCACGGGTATAGGATAAATTCATGGAACGATAGAAACCTTCACTCACGCCGCCAAGACGGGTGGAAAAACCATGCTCAACACAGCCGGTTTCATCCAGAGATGCATACCGGATCACCGGAACCGCCGCATTCCAGTCCACATATTCCGATTTGTTTTCTAAAATCATACGTTTCTCCTTGTTAAAAAAATGCATGAACTATATGCTCCATCTTGTCCTTCTCAAAAAGAATGACATCAAAACGAAAATCCCCTTCCCATGAAAGGCGCTGATCAAAAATATACTGTTTTGCAGTACGAAGTATTTTTCGCTGCTTCGCCGGTGTTACCGCAGCGCCTCCACTGCCAAAAGCATCATTTCTTCGGGCTTTTACCTCCACAAAAACAATAACACCTTCCGGGGATTTTACGATCAAATCAATCTCTCCATAGCGGCAGTGATAATTTTCTGCCAGTATCTGATAACCCTTTGACCGAAGATATTCGGCTGCCCGGGTTTCATATATTTTACCTAAAGTCCGTTTATCCGTAGGACAGTCCTCCCTGCATGCTTATATAAAATGGGTAATAAAACTGCGCCTGTGAATCGGACATGGTCCTATGGACTGAATCTTCTCAATATGAGCTTTTGCACCATAGCCTTTGTGCTTTGCAAAACCATATTCCGGAAAGATTTCATCGTAGGCCACCATCATCCGGTCCCTGGTCACTTTGGCAATAACGCTTGCCGCCGCAATGGACAGGCTTTTTGCATCCCCTTTAATAATCTTTTCCTGAGGCAGATTGAGTCCCGGTATGTACACCGCATCATTGAGCAGTATCTGAGGTTTTACTTTCAGTTCAGCCACGGCCTGACGCATAGCCTCATAGGTTGCCTGTAAAATATTGATTTCGTCAATCCGTTCTGGTGAAGCTACGCCCACGCCGACGGCCAGTGCTTTTTCCATAATAATATCAAAAAGCTCCTCACGGCGTTTGGCGCTGAGCTGCTTTGAGTCATTCAAGTATGGAATTTTTAATCCCTTTGGCAAAATGACCGCTCCGGCAACCACCGGACCGGCCAGCGGCCCCCGCCCGGCCTCATCAATACCACAGATATAATCGTAATCTTCATAATATTTTTTTTCATAAAATAACATATGTTCCAGACGTGCATCCTCTTCGGCAGCTTTTTCCATCTGTTTGCGGCATTTCTCCACAAGTTTCTGCACACCGGTCCGCTCGTCCGTTCCGTACCGTTCAATAAATGCCGGCCATTCTGATGATGATATTTCAGAAAGTTCCCGGCGAATATCGCTGATCGCAGCCATGATTCTTCCTCTTCTCCTCTGTGTACTGAAAAAATTCTCCTGCCCTGGAGCAGGAGAACACTGATACTTTACTGATGTTTTAATAAGGTCACTTCATCCAGCGGCCATATACGAAGCCATGCCCGCCCAATTATATCTGAGCGGTGAACATTCCCCACCGATGCAAAACGACTGTCCTGGCTGTTATTTCTGTTATCTCCGAGAACAAAATACTCATCTTCCCCCAGTGTAATTGCATTGGCAGCAATACCACCGTCGTTCATCACCGCATTACCATAGTCCTCATTCAGTTCATGACCGTTAATATAGACGCGGCCGTTCTCAATCTGCACGGTCTCTCCCGGCATACCGATGATGCGTTTAATCAGCAGCTTGGATGTATTATCCTTATATGGAAATACAATAATATCAAACCGTTTCGGTTCTTTAAAACGATAGGTGATTTTATCGGTAATCAGATTCTCGCCGTCCTGAAGCGTTGGATTCATCGAATCACCAATGACGATCGTCCGCTGTCCGACAAATTTTATAACAAGAAACATGATTGCCACAACAATAATACAATAAATCACCAATCCAATAATTTCTTTTGTTTTGCTTTGTTCGATTTTTTCAGGTTTTGTTTTTTTATCCGAATAAACTTTTTTACTCATACTTTCTGCTCCTGTGGGAATTCTAATGTCAGCCGTCCAAGCTTGCCGGAACGGAAATCATCGATCAAAAGCTTCGAGGCCTTATCCAGATCGAGGATATTTCCTTTATGTCGGCAATTTCTTGCTTCCGCAATTTTCTCTAATATGGCTATTTTATCACAATTTTCATCGACTGCATATCTTTCCGCTAAAATTCCCGGATAAAATTCCTTCAAAAACTCAATCAGGCGTATAGATAACTCACTGATATTCAGAATTTCATCCTTAATGGAACCGATCAGAGCCAGACGCTCTCCCACAGCCGGATCATCAAATTTGGGCCAGAGAATCCCCGGCGTATCCAGAAGCTCCACATTTTTATTCAAACGAATCCACTGCTTGCCTTTGGTAACTCCCGGTTTATTTCCCGTCTTCGCACAGGCCTTTCCGGCATAAGTGTTGATAAAGGTGGATTTGCCCACATTCGGAATGCCGACGATCATGGCGCGCACCGGCCGATTAATAATTCCCCGCTTCCGGTCCCTCTCGATTTTTTCTTTGCAGGCCTCCTGAATGATGTTTGTTATCGTTTTCATCTGGCCGCCTTTACGCGCATCCAGCTTGTAGACATAAAAACCCTGTCCTTTAAACCATCGTTCCCACTCGGCGGTTCGCTCCGGGTCTGCCAGGTCATATTTATTTAACAAGATCATCCGGGATTTCTGCCCGGCCAGGGAATCAATGTCCGGATTTTTACTGGACAGAGGAATCCGGGCGTCCACCAGCTCAATAACAATATCTATGAGCTTTATATCCTCCTGCATCATTCTCCGGGCTTTTGTCATATGCCCCGGGTACCACTGAATGTTCATTTTTTCACCTTCTTAAAATAATATTCTAACAGAAGCAAATTGGTAGTCAATTAAAAATATGATATAATAAAAGTAAATTATAGAAACATAGAATCATTGAAAGGAGAAGGCGCTCCTGCTACTGTTTAAAGTAAATGGTTTTCCATGCCTGTAAATTTTATGAAAAATGGGTATATACTTTGGTTTTTGATGATAATTCCAATTATGGCTACCCTTATACTAAGTGAAAACAAGAAGCATAAAGAAGATAAAATGAAAGCTGGAATTATACTAAAAAAATTAACAATTTCAAAAAAGCAACAATTTATAAGAATTATAACGGACGCTATTATAGTAATTTTTATTATTTTCATTTTCCCACAAATCAGGAAAATGGACTCCGCATTAATTACTTTGCCTGTTCCTTATTTCATACTGCCAATATCAATAGGGATTATAATTGCATTTTTCATTAACAGACCTCAAATGATATGTGAAAACGGTATTTTAGATCGTTTTGCTTTAATCGAATGGTCGAATATAAAAAAAATCAAAAAATCAAATACATGCGAAAATGAAATTATAATTATATTACAAACCCCAATACATAAGAACAATCAAATCAGGATATGCTGTTTACCAAAAGATGTAGATAGTGTGGTACAATTGATTGAAAACCAAATCAGCAAAGAAAGTTCTCATGATTGCCTGGATTTATAGGACGAGCTCGTTCTTTTATTTGACCCTGCCCTCAATCTGGGAT
>CABRLU010000099.1 GCA_902471845.1 uncultured Lachnospiraceae bacterium
TGGTCTGATTGCCTTTGGTATTGGAACAGCAGCCGGTGTGCTTTTCGGCAAGCTTCTCTGCAAGCTTACCGGAGGCAAGATTAATCCGCTCATCGGCTCGGCCGGTGTTTCTGCGGTACCTATGGCGGCCCGTGTATCCCAGAAGGTGGGTGCGGAAGAGGATCCGACCAATTTCCTTTTGATGCATGCTATGGGACCAAATGTGGCCGGCGTTATTGGTACGGCGGTAGCCGCAGGTACTTTTATGGCGATTTTTGGTGTCATGTGATGACAGGCGTTTTGTGCAGGAGGTAGAAAAATGTCAGAACAAGTGAAGAAACCGGTAAAGATTACCGAAACTGTATTGCGAGATGCACATCAGTCTCTGCTTGCCACACGTATGACGACAGAGCAGATGCTGCCGATTATTGATAAAATGGACAAGGTGGGTTATCATTCCGTCGAATGTTGGGGCGGCGCCACCTTTGATGCGTCCCTTCGGTTCTTAAAAGAAGACCCGTGGGAACGGCTCAGAAAACTCCGTGACGGTTTTAAACATACGAAACTCCAGATGTTGTTCCGTGGACAGAATATTCTTGGATACCGTCATTATGCCGATGACGTGGTGGACTATTTTGTCCGCAAGTCCGTAGCCAACGGCATTGATATTATCCGTATTTTTGATGCCTTGAATGATCTTAGAAATCTGGAAACATCTGTAAAGGCGACGGTGCGGGAGGGCGGACATGCCCAGGTAGCTCTTTCTTATACACTGGGAGATGCTTATACACTGGATTACTGGAAAGATATTGCAAAACGTATTGAAGATATGGGGGCCAATTCCATCTGTATTAAAGATATGGCCGGACTTTTAGTGCCTTATGCGGCAACAGAACTGGTATCTGCCTTAAAAGAATCCACGGATTTGCCAATTCAGCTTCATACGCATTATACAAGTGGTGTGGCTTCCATGACTTACATGAAGGCGGTGGAAGCGGGTTGTGATGTTATTGATACGGCCATGTCTCCGCTGGCCCTGGGAACGAGCCAGCCGGCGACGGAAGTTATGGTGGAGACCTTTAAGGGAACACCATATGATACAGGACTTGATCAGGGAATTTTATCAGAAATTGCCGAATGCTTCCGTCCGATTCGGGAAGAAGCGCTGGATAGTGGCCTTTTGAATCCAAAGGTTCTCGGCGTAAATATTAAGACTTTGTTATATCAGGTGCCGGGCGGTATGCTCTCCAATCTGGTATCCCAGTTGAAGGATGCCCATGCGGAAGATAAATATTATGAAGTGCTGGAAGAAATACCAAGAGTGCGTAAAGATTTCGGCGAGCCGCCGCTGGTCACTCCGTCCAGCCAGATTGTGGGAACTCAGGCAGTTTTAAATGTCCTTATGGGCGAGCGTTACAAGATGATTACGAAGGAAAGTAAGGCGCTTTTAAAAGGTGAGTACGGGCAGACGGTAAAACCATTTAACCCGGAAGTTCAGAAGAAGGCCATCGGCGATGAAGAACCAATCACCTGTCGTCCGGCGGATCTGATTCCAAATGAGCTGGAAAGTCTGGAAAAGGAAATGGCCCAGTACAAATGCCAGGATGAGGATGTTTTATCCTATGCCTTATTCCCTCAGGTAGCAACGGAATTTTTCAAATACCGGGAGGCACAGAAAACAAAAATCGATGCGGCAAAGGCCGATACGGAAAATAAGGTTTATCCGGTATAAAGATAAAAGAGCGGAATCAATGACAAATGAAATTGATTCCGCTTTCCTTATATATTGTTTTATTGAATTTGAAAGTCAGTAAAATCAGGAACGATCCTGAATGAATTTTTTAATATTGGACGCATTGGCGTATTTTTCCACATTGCCGTCATGGAGAACGACTAATGTCGGCGCCTGTCGGATATTAAATTTCCGACTCAGATCCGCATGGGTCTCTGCATCGATTTTCTCAAAATCCACATGGGCCTTTGTCAGCATACTGTCAGCCATTTTGCAGTTTGGACAGGTGGCTGTAGTAAAGAGAAGAATCTGGTCTTTGGAAGCAGAAACTTCTTCTTTTGGCTGAGCTTCATTATAGTGGATTTCCTTTGGTTTAAGAACAGAGGTTTCAATGTTATAAACCTTACGGTCTTTAAATTCTTTTGTCTTTCCTTCATTCCAGTTCTGAACCGGACGGTAGTAGCCGGTAATTCGGCTGTAAACTTCTGTTTTACCGCCGCAGACCGGGCAGGTATACTGTTCACCGCTGATGTATCCATGATCTTTGCAGACAGAATAGGTTGGTGACAGTGTATAATATGGTAGTCTGTAATTTTCAGCAATTTTACGCACCAGATTTGCGGCTGCCTTCCAGTCCGGAAGCTTTTCGCCAAGGAAGGCGTGGAATACCGTGCCGGAGGTGTAGAGGGTCTGTAACTCATCCTGAATATCCAGTGCTTCAAAGATATCCTCTGTGTATCCCACCGGAAGATGGGAGCTGTTTGTATAATACGGCATGGATGTGTCGTCACTGGCGGTAATGATATCCGGGAACTGTTCCAGATCATGTTTCGCAAGACGGTAGGCTGTGGATTCGGCCGGTGTTGCTTCCAGGTTAAACAGATCGCCATAAATTTCCTGATAATCGGAAAGACGTTCGCGCATATGATTTAACACATCTTTTGTGAAGGACTGAGCCTTTTCGTGGGTCAGATCTTCACGAATCCATTTAGCGTTGAGACAGGCTTCATTCATACCGAGAAGGCCGATGGTGGAAAAATGATTTTCAAAGCTTCCGAGATATCTCTGGGTGTATGGATAGAGCCCTTCATTTAAAAGTTTGGTGATAATAGTTCGCTTTGTGTTCAGGGATCGGGCAGCAATGTCCATCATCTTATCCAGACGTTTATAGAATTCCTCTTCATCGGCAGAAAGGTAAGCAATTCGCGGCATATTGATCGTGACAACGCCGACAGAACCGGTGCTCTCACCGCTTCCAAAGAAACCGCCGGATTTTTTGCGCAGTTCCCGCAGATCCAGACGCAGCCGGCAGCACATGCTCCGAATGTCGCTTGGAGCCATATCACTGTTAATATAATTAGAAAAATAAGGTGTGCCATATTTGGAGGTCATCTCGAAAAGAAGCCGATTATTTTCTGTGTCGGACCAGTCAAAATCCTTTGTGATGGAGTAGGTTGGGATCGGGTACTGGAAACCGCGGCCATTGGCATCGCCTTCGATCATGATTTCAATAAATGCTTTATTGACCATATCCATTTCTTTCTGACAATCCTTATATTTAAAATCCATCTCTTTACCGCCGACGATGGCATTCAGTTCGGCCAGGTCATCCGGAACAACCCAGTCGAGGGTGATATTGGAGAATGGTGACTGTGTTCCCCAACGGCTTGGCGTATTGACACCATAGATAAAAGATTCGATACATTTTTTTACGGCGTCATAGCTTAAATGATCGGTTTTAACAAATGGCGCCAGATAGGTGTCAAAAGATGAAAATGCCTGAGCACCGGCCCATTCATTTTGCATGATTCCAAGGAAATTGACCATCTGATTGCAGAGGGTAGCCAGATGCTTTGCCGGAGCGGAAGTAATCTTGCCGCTGACACCGCCCAGGCCCTCCTGAATGAGCTGTTTCAAGGACCAGCCGGCGCAGTAGCCGGTCAGCATGGACAGGTCATGAAGGTGAATGTCGGCATTTCGATGGGCATTGGCAATTTCTTCGTCATAAATTTCAGATAACCAGTAGTTGGCTGTGATGGCGCCGGAATTGCTCAGAATCAGACCGCCGACCGAATAGGTCACAGTGGAATTTTCTTTAACACGCCAGTCCGTAACCTTGACATAGCTGTCCACCACGTCCTTGTAATCAAGGATGGTAGATTTCATATTTCGGATTTTTTCGCGCTGTTTACGGTAAAGGATGTAAGCCTTGGCAACTTCGGTGTAGCCGGCCTGAACGAGAACCTGTTCCACGCTGTCCTGAATATCCTCTACCTGAATTTTATCTGCTTTGATCTTCGGTTCAAAATCGGCAGTTACTTTTAATGTGAGAAAGTCAATAATATTTGGATTGTAATTGACTTCTTTTGCTTCAAAAGCGCGGGTGATCGCTACGTTAATTTTGGATAGATCGAACTCGGCGATTTTCCCGTCACGCTTAATAACCTGATACATAGTAAATTCCTCCCTGCATTTGCTGTATGTAAACATCTGAATGTTCGCTGTTTTTTTATTGTAATATAAAACCAATGGAATGTCAATGCGAAGAACAACATGTTGTGCTTGCGTTTATGATGAATTACAATATGTTGTAATTATTGGAAAGGAAATGGCAAAAGCAGCAGAAAAATCAAGGGATTTAGGCATTTTTTAATATGTAGAGGCAGAAATTCAAAATTGTTGCGAAAGATAATTTCTTAACAAAAAAAGGAAAAGGGATATACAAATGATTTGCATGCAAATAAAAATAAACATAAAGAATAATCTGAAATTGTACAATGTGCCGAAAAGCGAAATGGGACTTTACAGTTTTTAATAAATATGTCATAATATTGTACATGAGGGATATCGGTTAAAATATTAACACTAAAAGTTATTATTTGATTCCAAAAAGTAATCAATTATCACAATTCTGACCCGTCAGAGCGTGATACAAACAATGATAATCTAACAACTAAAAGGAGAAGGACGTTATGAAAGAAGTAGTAATTGTAAGCGCATGCAGAACACCTATTGGATCATTTGGAGGCTCTTTAAAATCTGTTTCAGCAGCAGATTTAGGTGCAATCACAGTGAAAGAAGCAATTAAAAGAGCTGGTATTGCTCCTGAGCTGGTAGAAGAAGTTGTTTACGGTAACGTATTGCAGGCTGGACTTGGTCAGAACGTAGCTCGTCAGGTATCCATTAAAGCTGGACTTCCTGTAGAAACAACAGCAGTAACCATCAATATCGTATGTGGTTCCGGTCTGAAAACTGTAGCTATGGCTGCACAGGCTATCAAAGCCGGCGATGCAGATATCATCGTTGCAGGTGGTACAGAAAATATGAGTGCTGCACCATATGTACTTCCAGCAGGAAGATGGGGCGCAAGAATGAACAACTCTACAATGGTTGACGCTATGGTTAACGATGGTCTGTGGGATGCTTTCAATCAGTATCACATGGGTATTACCGCTGAAAACGTAGCAGAACAGTGGGGTATCACAAGAGAAGAACAGGATGCGTTTGCAGTTCGCAGCCAGAATCTGGCAGAAGCAGCTATCAAAGCTGGTAAATTTAAAGAAGAGATCGTTCCTGTAGAAATTCCTCAGAAGAAGGGCGATCCGGTTGTTTTTGATACAGATGAATATCCAAAATTCGGTGCTTCCATCGAAAAGATGGCTAAATTAAAACCTGCTTTCAAAAAAGGCGGTACAGTAACAGCAGCCAATGCTTCCGGTATCAATGACGGTGCTGCAGCATTAGTTGTTATGTCCAAAGACAAAGCTCAGGAACTCGGATTAAGCTGGTTATGTGAGATCGTTTCCTACGCTACAGGCGGTGTAGATCCAAGTATCATGGGTGTAGGACCAGTTGCTTCCTGTACAAAAGCTTTAGCTAAAGCTGATATGACAATTGATGATATTGATCTGGTTGAAGCAAACGAAGCTTTCGCAGCTCAGTCTATCGCAGTTGCCAGAGATCTTAAATTTGATATGGACAAAGTTAATGTTAACGGTGGTGCTATCGCATTAGGACATCCAATCGGTGATTCCGGTGCCAGAATCCTTGTAACATTGATTCATGAAATGATCAAGAGAGACAGCAAGACTGGTTTAGCTACACTGTGTATCGGTGGTGGCCAGGGCCAGACAATGATTATTAAGAGATAATCAATATTGTCAGATTTATGTCTTAAATAATGAATCCTGCGGTAATCTGTATGAAAAGACAGAATACCGCAGGTTTTCTTTTTTTTCATATTGTGATATAATATAGCATGTTATAAGGAGCAAATATGAAAAAATGTATAGTGATCGGCGGCGGTGCGGCCGGAATGTTTGCGGCAGTCATGGCTGCGGCCGGAGGATTATCGGTTTCCCTGTGGGAAAAGAATGAAAAACTTGGAAAAAAATTATTTATTACCGGGAAGGGCCGGTGCAATCTGACGAATGATTGCGAGACCGAAGAATTATTTCGTAATGTCATGACGAATAGTAAGTTCTTATACAGTGCCTTTTATCAATTTAACAGTCGGGACTTAATGGCCTTTTTTGAATCCGAAGGACTTCGACTGAAAACTGAGCGGGGGAATCGGGTATTTCCCGAATCGGACAAGTCTTCCGATGTCATTCGGGTATTGGAAAAAAAGCTGAGACAGCTTGGCGTTTCTATAGAATTAAACCGCAGAGCCCAATGTCTGGATGTTGAAGATGGCGTCTGTATAGGGGTCAGGGATTCTTCCGGACGCGGAGAAAGAGCAGATTGTGTGCTGCTTGCCACCGGCGGTTTTTCCTATGCTTCGACCGGTTCTACCGGAGATGGTTACCGGATGGCGGAAACTGTAGGACATACGCTGGTGACGCCGAGACCTTCTCTGGTCCCGATGGAAACAGAAGAAGACTGGTGCAGGGAACTGATGGGGCTTTCCCTTCGGAATGTATCGGTCATTCTCAAAAAAGGAAAGAAAAAACTGTATGAAGATTTCGGTGAGATGCTATTTACCCATTTCGGAGTGAGCGGGCCTTTGATCCTCAGTGGGAGCGCCCATTGCGGGCGACTGAAGGATTTTGAGGATGTGACCCTGACCATTGATTTAAAGCCGGCTTTGACGGCAGAACAGGTGGATGGACGTCTGCTTCGGATTTTTGAGGAAAATAAAAATAAACAATTCCGAAACAGTCTGGCCGGACTTCTTCCGAATAAACTGATTCCGGTGATCATCCGTCTTTCAGGCATTGATCCATATAAGCAGGTCAATCTTGTATCCAGAGAGGAACGAACACATCTGGGATATTTACTGAAACATCTGGAGATACATATCCGGGGATTGAGAGGATTTAACGAGGCAATCATTACCGGGGGTGGTATTAAGGTCAAAGAGGTGAATCCTCAGACGATGGAGTCAAAAAGTGTTAAGAATTTATATTTTGCCGGCGAAGTTCTGGATGTGGATGCGTTGACCGGTGGATTTAATTTACAAATTGCCTGGTCAACGGCATGGCTGGCAGCAAAAAGTATGTTGGAGGTTTTGGAAGATGAGCTTTAATATTGCCATAGATGGTCCGGCAGGCGCCGGAAAGAGTACCATAGCAAGGGCGGCTGCACGGAGCCTTGGCTTTTTATATGTGGATACGGGGGCTATGTATCGTGCGATCGCGCTGCATTTACTCCGTAATCATGTGGAAGCGGAGGACACGGACAGAATTGAAGCGCTTCTGGCGGATATGACGATTCGTATTGCCTATTCCGGCGGTGAACAGCAGATTATCTTAAATGGCGAGAATGTTACCAGTCAGCTCCGTCAGGAAGAAGTCGGCAATATGGCTTCAAAAAGTTCAGCCAATCCAAAAGTCCGGGAAAAGCTGCTTCAGCTTCAGAGAGATATTGCCCGTGACAATGATGTGATCATGGATGGACGAGATATAGGGACCTTTGTCCTGCCGAATGCGGATGTGAAGGTTTATCTGACGGCCAGTGTGGAAGAACGGGCGAACCGACGCTGCCTGGAATTAAAAGAAAAAGGAATTGATGCGGATATCGAGAAGATTGAGCAGGATATCCGTACACGGGATTTTCAGGATATGAATCGCAGTATGGCGCCTCTGAAGCAGGCGGAAGATGCGGTAGTCATTGACAGTTCCCGGATGTCCATTCCGGAAGTCATGGACCGGATCGTTGATGCATTTCAGGAATCATTGAAGTTGAAAGGATAGATCTTTTATGGATGTCATACTGGCAAAAAGTGCCGGATTTTGTCCGGGTGTAAAACGGGCCGTCAATATGGTTTATGAGCAGACGGAGAAGTGGCGGGGAAGAGAGCCGGTATATACCTACGGGCCGATCATCCATAATGATGAGGTCGTTCGGGATTTGGCGGCGAAAGGAGCAGCGGTCATACATTCGTTGGAAGAACTGGATGATCTGCCAAAAGGAACGGTGGTCATTCGTTCCCATGGGGTTGCCCGTTCTGTCTATGAAACGATTGAGGCAAAGGGATTCCATATTGTTGATGCAACCTGTCCTTTTGTCAAGCGGATTCACAATATTGTAGAAGAACAGGGCAGGGATGGCCGCAATATTATCATTATCGGTGACCCCAACCATCCGGAGGTACAGGGAATTCAGGGATGGTGCCTGACACCATCGACCGTGATACAAAACGTTGACGAAGCCGTGCAATTTTCCCAAATGAAAGAGGAAAAATTGTGCATTATATCGCAAACGACATTTAATTACAATAAATTTAAAGAATTAGTTGAAATTCTTTTCGAAAAGGGTTATGATATAAACTGTGTAAACTCG
>CABRLU010000100.1 GCA_902471845.1 uncultured Lachnospiraceae bacterium
GTGACAGATAGTGCAAAATTGACCTGTCTGAGCAGAAACAGGGCTGCGGTCTTTTATTGGGTATGGCGTTTCAGGTAAACTTTTTCAATCAAATTCAACAGGGCATAGAGGGCGGTAGCGATAATGCACAAAATCACAATAGACATCAGTACCCAGTCCAGCTTGAAAACCTGACTGCCATAGACGATCAGGTATCCAAGTCCGGCGTTGGCGGAGAGAAATTCGCCGATGATAACGCCGACCAGACAAAGACCGATGTTTACCTTCATGTTGCTGATGATATTTGGCACACTTCCGGGAATAATTACTTTCCTGAGCATATCCTTTCGGCCGCCGCCAAGGGTTTTGATGAGCAACAGCTTATCTGGGTCCATTTGAGCAAAGCTGGTCGTCAGATTGATGACCGTGCCGAAAATAGCCAGGGAGATGGCACAGACGATAATGGTTTTCATATTATTGCCGAGCCATACAATAAAAATCGGCGCCAGAGCCGTTTTGGGAAGGCTGTTCAGCGTGATCAGATAAGGCTCCAGAACGGAAGAAATACTCCGGTTCCACCACAGAAGAACCGAGAGCAGGATACCGGCCACCAGAACAATAAAAAAACTCAGAAAAGTTTCAAACAGGGTAATGCCTATATGATAAAAAACGGTTCCGTCACTTGCCATGGTAACGAAGGTTTTGATAATTCTGGAAGGGCTGCTGAAAATAAAATCATTGAGTATGCCGAGCCGGGTGGTACCTTCCCAAAGGGAAACAAAAAGTACAAGTATAAAAATCTGCCAGAAGGCAACAAGTCGGCGTCGACGACGATGATTATTTACATAGGCCTGTTGATAAGTGCTGACAGGTTCAGTCATTTAAATCACCCCACAATTGGTTAAAATAATCTTGAAATTCTTTAGCGGAGCGGGCCTTCAACGGTGTTTTTTCCTCAATGGATAAATGAATCGGAACGATTTCCTTTACGGTTGCAGGACGGTTTGTCAGGACGACAATCCGGTCACAAAAACTGATAGCTTCGGAAATATCATGGGTCACAAGAATAGCGCTCTTGTGCTTTTTCTTTAATATGGTATAAATATCTTCCGAAACGTTTAAGCGGGTCTGATAATCCAGCGCCGAAAAAGGTTCATCCAGCAGCAAAAGTCCCGGATTTAAGGCAAGGGTCCGAATCAGGGCAGCGCGCTGGCGCATACCGCCGGACAGCTGAGAGGGCTTTGCATTTTTAAAGTGCTCCAGATCATAATCTCTAAACATCTGATCGACGGCTTTGAGCCGCGCGGGCGTCATCTGGCGGTTGATTTCCAGTCCAAGCAGTGTATTTTCATAAATTGTCCGCCATTCCAGCAGATGGTCTTTTTGCAGCATATAACCAATAGGCATTGTGTGATCCTTACAGAGGGCCTCGTGAATTTTAATTTCACCGGACTCTGGAGAAAGCAGGCCGAAGATTAATGACAGAATTGTCGATTTTCCGCAGCCGCTAGGTCCTACAATACCTAAAAATTCATTAAATTGAACCTGAAAGGACAGACGATTCAATGCCTTTGTTTCTCCGGATAATGTGTGATAAGAGTAGCTTACGTCGTGGACATCCAGCAAAGGTTTCATAGAATCCTCCTTCAAAATGTGTATATTCTTATAGTATGCAGATTTCTCAAAATGTGGTATACTGTTGTAGAATGTAATGAAGAAAGGAGACTAAAATGGCTAAGAAAAAGAATAAAACAGGTTTGATTGTATTACTTATCATATGTGGAATAGTGATTGGTGTGATCGCATCGGTAATTGTGATGACACTGCTGAATAAGAATGGCGCAGGGGTAAAAGAAACTCAGCCGTCAACAAAGCAGGAGACTGTAGCAGAGTCCCAGTCGACAGGCGAAACTTTTGATGATTCGACAGCGAATGATCCGATTCCGACAGATGAGATGAATATTGCCGTTATAAAAGTGAATGACAGTGAAGTTACGATGAAGGAAGTAAATGTTTATCTGTATCAGCTGAGAGATTTCTATACATCGCAGTACGGTGAATCGCCGTGGAACACGGAGATGGAGGATGGCAGAAAACTTCATGAGTATGCGAAAGAAGAACTCTACAACGGCTTAGTCCGGACAGAGATTTTAAATAGTAAGGCTGAAGAATACGGCGTATCTTTATCTGATGAAGAGAAACAGCAGTGTGCGGACGAAGCGAAAGCTTATATGGATGAGCTTGGCGCAGCAATCGCTCAGGACTTTGCTTTGACAGAAGAGGGTGTTCGTATTAAAAATGAAAAACAGGCGCTTTCAACCAAAGTTTATAATGCGGCATTGGAAAGACTTGCTGAAACGGCGGAGGATGGTTCAGATGAAGCTCTGGCGAGAAGCTTTGAAGAGATGTATGAAACCTGGAAGGGCGAATATACCATTACAAATGATCCGATTTGGGATAATATTGTAATCGGTTCGGTGGGTTAAGCCGATGAAATATGAAAGAATGACCGAGGGCAGATTTATACGCCGACGTAATCGCTTCATTGCGGAAGTGATGATCGAAGGCACGTCGGAGGCTGTCCATGTGCGGAATACGGGACGGTTGAGGGAATTATTTGTGCCGGATGCACGGGTGCTGTTGGAACCGTCGTCGAATCCGGAACGAAAGACCCGGTATTCCCTTGTCTGTGTTCAGAAAAATGGCCAGTGGGTAAATGTAGACTCTACTGCGCCAAATCAGATTGTTGAAGAGATGGTCCGGGCGGGCCGTCTCTTTTCTGATATTACTTATGTGAAACGGGAAAAGACTTTCGGGAATTCCCGATTTGACTTATATGTAGAACACGGCGGGCAAAAGCATTATATTGAGGTAAAGGGCGTGACACTGGAAGTCGATGGTATCGCCCGGTTTCCGGATGCGCCGACGGAACGGGGAATCAAACATATCCATGAGCTGATGGCGGCCCGAAGCCAGGGATATCTGGCAAGTATTATTTTTGTGATTCAGATGAAGGGCGTGGAAGTATTTGAGCCTAACCGGATCACCCATCCTGAGTTTGCCGAGGCCCTTTTAATGGCCGCCCGGGCAGGAGTGGAGATTTTAGCCTTTGACTGTATTGTTACGGAAAATTCCCTGGAAGGGGATTTGAACATACCGGTAAGACTGGAATAATTGCGTCAAAATTTAGTTCATGGTATACTGTGAATAGATAGCAAGGTGTTTTTTAGTATACTGTGAATAGACTAAAAAATTAAAGAAAAGGAGAACGTTATGGGACTGGGAAAATTATTTAAGGGACAGTGTTTATCAAGTATTAGTTACCGGGCCACAGAGGCCTGGGAACTGGCGCAGGTCTTTGACCGTGAAGGACGACGGATTATGCATGAGTCTATATTGACGGTTCAGCCGGGACAGGAAGCGGTGCTTGTCAATGAAGGCGTTTTAACGGATATTTTTGAACCGGGCAGATATGAGTTGTCGACGGAAAATATGCCGATTACGACCTCATTAAAGGAATGGAAATATGGCTTCGATGAAACATTTATTGTAGAGACAATTTTTGTTAATAAGAATGACATTATGGATATTCCATGGGGGACAAGCGGAAAGCTGACCATTCCGGATCAGACTTTTGGAATGGTAAATCTGGGAGCGAACGGTAAATATTCTTTTGCGATCACAGATTCCACCGCATTTATTAATAAACTGATGGGTACAAAACGCCGTTATACGGTTGAGGATTTAAAGGGATTTTTGACCTCCCATATTTCGATGATCTTTAAAGAGATTGTCACGGACGTGCCTATGAATTTCTTTGATATCCAGGGGTATTGCGGAGAGGCTTCTGAACTGATGAAGAACAAGCTTGGCGAATTTCTGAAAGATTATGGTATCACCGTGAAGGCCATGAATGTCCAGATTGCTCTGCCAGAGGTTGTTCTGAAGGCGATTGACGAGCGGGCAACCATGGGAGCCATGGGCGGTATGCAGGCCTATGCCTTCAAAAAACAGGTGGATGCCCAGACAGAAGCGATGGTTTCTATGGCGAAGAATCCAAACGGCGGAATGAACAGCATGGCCGGAATGGGGATGCAGATGGCCGCCGGTATGGCGATGGCCGGACAGATGGGGAATATGATGAATTCCATGACACAGCCTCAGATGGGAAATATGCAGAATGGGGCGCCTCAGAACAGTGTGCCTGTGCCGGAAAACAATCCTCAGGCCGGAGGAAGTGGTGTAAGAGCTAAATTCTGTTCTCAGTGCGGTAATCCGATTTCTGCCAATGATAAGTTTTGCTCGAACTGTGGTGCAAAACTGGGATAGGAAGGTTATTATAGATGAGTATATATGAAACGTTAAATCCAATGCAGCAGGAGGCGGTCTGTCACACGGAGGGACCGCTGCTTATTCTGGCCGGTGCCGGTTCGGGTAAAACCCGTGTGTTGACTCACCGCATTGCCTGGTTAATTGATGAAAAAGGAGTAAATCCGTGGAATATTTTGGCAATCACGTTTACAAACAAGGCAGCCGGAGAAATGCGGGAACGGGTGGATGATATTGTTGGCTTTGGTTCAGAACAGATTTGGGTAAGTACCTTTCATTCGGCTTGTGTGCGTATTCTGCGGCGATTTGCGGATCATCTGGGTTATGAGCGGAATTTTGTCATCTATGATACGGATGATCAGAAAAGTGTTATTAAGGAAATCTGTAAACGCCTGAATATTGATACAAAGATTTACAAAGAGCGGGCGCTTCTTTCTGCCATTTCATCGGCGAAAAACGAAATGATCGATGCAAAGGCGTATGCTTTGAATGTTGCCGGTGATTTTGGAAAACAGCGGACAGCAGAGGTTTATGCCGAATATGAAAAGGTTCTCTATAAGAATAATGCCATGGATTTTGACGATTTGCTTGTGAAGACCGTGGAGGTTCTCAGAAATAATGAAGATGTTCTGAATTATTATCAGGAGCGTTTCAAATATATTATGGTGGATGAATATCAGGATACAAATACGGTTCAGTTCCGTTTGGTAAGTCTGTTGGCGGGAAAATACCGAAACCTCTGTGTTGTAGGGGATGACGATCAGTCGATTTACAAATTCCGGGGAGCGAACATCTATAATATTCTGAATTTTGAAAAGGAATTTCCGGATGCCAAAGTAATTAAGCTGGAACAAAATTATCGCTCAACGCAAACGATTTTGGATGCGGCGAATTCGGTCATTCGGCATAATAAAGGGCGTAAGGAAAAGACCCTCTGGACGGCCAACGAAGTTGGCGATAAAATCGTCTTTCATCAGTATCAGAATGAGTATGACGAAGCCTATCAGGTGGTAGAGGAAATTGGACGGGCCGTATCCCAGGGAAAGGTCCATTACAATGATTATGCCATTCTTTACCGGACAAATGCCCAATCCCGTGTACTGGAAGAAAAGTTTGTGGCCCGCAGTATTCCTTATAAAATCGTGGGCGGTATTAATTTCTATCAGCGCCGGGAAATTAAAGATATTCTGGCCTATTTGAAGACGATTGATAATGGGCGGGATGACCTGGCTGTCCGTAGAATCATCAATGTGCCGAAACGGGGCATTGGGATGACGACGCTGAATCGGGTCACAGAATATGGTGAAGCGCGGGATATGAGCTTTTTTGACGCACTGGAATGCTGTGATGACATCCCAAGGATCGGAAAGACCGGGGAAAAGATTAAAGGTTTTGTCAATATGATCGAAGTTTTCCGGGCACAGAGTGAGTACATAACCCTTGCAGAACTTTTGACAAATGTTTTAGAAGAAACGGGTTACATAAAGGAGCTGGAAGAGGAAGATACAGAAGTAGCCCAGGGACGTATTGAAAATATAGACGAATTGATGAATAAAATCATTGCCTATGAAGAGGAAGAAGAAGAGCCGACGCTGAGCGGTTTCCTTGAAAATGTGGCCCTTGTTTCAGATATAGACAGTCTCAATGAAGCAGAGGACTATGTTATGCTGATGACGCTCCACAGCGCCAAAGGGCTGGAATTCCCTTATGTTTATATGTGCGGTATGGAAGACGGTTTATTTCCGAGTTATATGACCATTGTCAACGACGACCCGGAAGAAATTGAGGAGGAGCGGCGTCTCTGTTATGTGGGCATTACCCGTGCAAAAAAACGGCTGACCATGACTTACGCCAAAAGCCGTATGGTCCGTGGCTCAACTCAGTATAATATGCTGTCCCGTTTTGTCAAAGAGATTTCTCCGGAGCTGTTTGATTTGGGAGCCAAACCGGAAAAGACAAAACAGGAATCCCGTATTCAGCGGCCTTCGGATTTTTCGAGAAAGCAGACGACAAAAGTGGCGACGGCTTATGGAAAAACATTTCAGGTCAATAAGGCGGCCGCACTGGATTATACAGTAGGAGATATGGTACGCCATATTAAGTTCGGCGTTGGAACTGTCATCAACATTGTGGACGGCGGCAAGGATTACGAAGTTACCGTGGATTTTGAAAAATCCGGTGTTAAAAAAATGTTTGCCAGCTTTGCAAAGTTAAAGCTGGTAGATTAAATTTGCCAAATTTATGATGGTATTTTCACCTGAATGGTGGTATACTATACTCAAATATTTATTGAAAGGACGGATTGTAAAATGAATCGCATAGAAGATATTGTAAGTGCAGTTAAACTCGAAGAATTAAAGAACATCGCAAAGGTCAGCGAACTTCTTCATAAAAAAGACGAAGAAGAAAAGAAAAAATGTATTTGCAAATGGGGCATTGCTCTGATTGGCGTAGTTATTCTCGCAGTGGTAGCTTTTGCAGTGTATAAATATCTTTCCAAAGATAATATGGATGATTTTGATGACTTCGACGATTTCGATGATGACTTTGAAGATGATTTCGAGGATTTCGAAGATGAATGTGAAGATTTTGTAGATGAAACTGTTGAGAAAGCTAAAGATGCTGCTGAAGCAGCGGCTGAGGATGCAGAATAATAATTTTTAATGCCAGCAAAATGGGGATGTTGAATCCAGATTCAGCATCCCTTTTTTACTCCACAAATTTTTAGAAGGAAATGTGAAATCATGAAAAAAGGTGAAATTTATGAGGGAATCATCGAAACAATAGAATTCCCGAACAAAGGTATCGTATGGGTTAAAGATGAGGCAGCCGGAGAGACTGTCCGCGTAATTGTCAAGAATGGTATGCCGGGGCAGAAAGTCCGGTTTCAGATTAATAAAAAACGTAAAAATCGGTGTGAAGGCCGTCTACTTGAGGTTCTCCAAAAGTCAGAGAGAGAAGTACGGGAGCCGGTGTGCGATGAATTTCCGGCCTGCGGCGGCTGTATGTATCAGACAATGGCGTATAAAGACCAGTTGGCTATGAAGGCCGGACAGGTCCGGGCATTAATTGAAGATGCTCTGGTTCGTGGCGGGCAGGTCAAAGTCAATGCACCGGAAGAGGCCGATTATGTATTTGAAGGAATTCAGGGAAGCCCATTGGAATTCGGTTACCGGAATAAAATGGAATTCTCTTTTGGAGACGCGGTCAAGAACGGTCCGCTGACCCTTGGACTTCATAAAAAGGGCAGTACATACGATGTGCTGACAACCGGGGACTGTAAAATTGTCCATGAGGACTTTACAAAGATTTTGAAATGTGTTTTGGAATATTGCCGTGAGCAGAAACTCAGCTATTATCGTAAAATGAGCCATGAGGGCTATCTGCGCCATCTGCTTGTACGTCGGGCTCAGACAACGGGAGATATCCTTGTCAACCTGGTAACGTCCAGCCAGACGGAGCACGACTTTACAGAACTGGTCGACCAGCTTTTAAAACTCGAACTGGAAGGCCATATCACAGGCGTTCTCCATATTATTAATGATTCTCTGGCGGACGTAGTTCAGAGCGATGAGACCCGAATCCTGTATGGAAAAGATTATTTTTACGAAACCATTCTCGGATTGAAATTTAAAATTACGCCTTTTTCCTTCTTTCAGACGAATTCCCTCGGAGCGGAAGTCCTTTATTCTGCGGCCCGCAGTTATATTGGCAGCACGAAGGATATGACCGTTTTTGACTTGTACAGCGGTACCGGAACTATTGCTCAGATTCTTGCCAATGTTTCAAAAAAAGTCATTGGAGTGGAGATTGTCGAAGAAGCCGTGGAGGCGGCCAGAGAAAATGCTGTGCTGAACCATCTGGATAATTGTGAATTCATTGCAGGCGATGTCCTTAAAGTCCTTGATGACGTGGAAGAAAAACCGGACTTTATCGTTCTTGATCCGCCGCGGGACGGCATCCATCCAAAGGCACTGGAAAAAATTATCCAGTACCAGGTGCCGAAAATGGTATACATCTCCTGTAAACCTTCAAGCCTTGCCAGAGATCTGGAAGCCCTTCTGGCCGGCGGTTACCGGGTGGAACGGGTACAGTGCGTTGATATGTTCCCAGCCACAGTGCACGTTGAGACGGTAGTACTGCTTTCCCACAAAAAGCCAGACGGACATATCAACGTAAAA
>CABRLU010000101.1 GCA_902471845.1 uncultured Lachnospiraceae bacterium
AATCCAAAGGTCCTTTATGATTTACTGGAAAAGGATTTTCTTCCGATTGTTTGTCCGATCGGCCTGGATAAAGCGTTTAATACTTACAATATTAATGCGGACGATGCGGCCTGCGCCATCGCCAAAGCGGTCAATGCGGAGAAGCTGGCGTTCCTGACCGATATCGAAGGCGTTTACAAAGACCCGGAAGATAAATCCACACTTATTTCCGAATTGACCATTGATGATGCCCATGCGTTGATTGATGAAGGCTTCATCGGCGGCGGGATGCTGCCGAAGTTAAACAACTGTATCGATGCCATTGATAATGGCGTTTCGCGTGTCCATATTATGGATGGCCGGATTCCGCATTGTCTATTGCTGGAAATCTTTACGAATCGCGGTATCGGTACGGCAATTCTGAGCAAAGGGGAAGGACGGTACTACAATGGTGACAAATGAATTTAAAGAATATGCGGAAAGCGCGATCATTCATACATATAATCGGTTTTCGGTGGCATTTGATCACGGTGACGGTGTATACCTTTATGATACCGATGGCAAAAAGTATCTGGATTTTGCCGCGGGTATTGCGGTCAATGCCTTTGGATATAACGTGGAAGAATATAAAGAGGCTTTAAAAAACCAGATTGATAAATTAATGCATATTTCCAATCTTTATTATACGGAGCCGATGGCCGATGCGGCGCATAAGCTGGTTAAAGCCAGTGGCCTTAAACGGGTTTTCTTTACCAACAGCGGTACGGAAGCTATTGAAGGGGCCATTAAGGTGGCTCGTAAGTATGCCTTTAAAAAGGATGGAACGACAGATCATGAAATTATTGCCATGGAGCATTCCTTCCACGGACGGAGCATGGGCGCCCTTTCCGTGACGGGAAATGCCCATTATCGTGAGGCATTCCAGCCGGGCATCGGCAATGTGGTCTTTGCCGATTTTAATGATCTGGAAGATGTTAAGTCGAAGATTACGGATAAAACCTGTGCGATCATCTTTGAAGCTGTTCAGGGAGAGGGAGGCATTTATCCGGCGAAAAAGGAATTTATTCAGGGAATTCGTAAAATCTGCGATGAAAAAGATATTCTCCTTATTCTGGATGAGGTTCAGTGCGGTATGGGCCGGACAGGCAAAATGTTTGCCTACCAGCATTATGATATTCTGCCGGATGTCATCACTTCGGCCAAAGCGTTGGGCTGCGGTGTGCCGGTGGGTGCTTTTGTAGTCGGTGAAAAGGCAGAAAATGCTCTGGAACCGGGTGACCATGGTTCTACCTACGGCGGCAATCCATTTGTGACAGCGGCCGTGAGCAAGGTATTTGACATGTTTGAAAGCCGGAATATATTGGACAATGTCAACAACGTTTCGGTTTATCTGGATGAAAAACTTCGGGAACTGGTCGGAAAATATGACGTTTTAAAAGAAACCCGGGGCCTTGGATTGATGCGCGGTCTGGAATTTAATGTTCCGGTGGGACCATACATCAACAAAGCATTGGAAAAAGGCCTGCTCATTATCTCAGCGGGAACTCATATTATCCGCTTTGTGCCACCGCTGGTCATTACAAAAGAAAATGTAGATGAAATGATTCACATTCTGGAGGCAACGCTTCAGGAAGTTAAATAAACCAGTAACAGCCCCGAGTCAAAAGGAAAAGTCCTTTTTGATTCAGGGCTGTTTTTTATATTTTTACAGCTATTTCTTTTAGAAACTCTTTGATAAACGGAAGGGCAGCGCCGATAGAAACTGCGTCATTGCGGCATTTTCCCTGGATAATGTAGGACGTATCATCTTTAAATGTGGAACGTTCTAATACGTTTTGTTTTATTTTTAGAACATCCTGTTCGGTGAAATAGGGGGTTATATTTCCTCCAAGAATTACAGTGCTTTCAATAACCATATGCAGATTATTGATGAGCATGGAGAGATAGCTTAAATAATTTTCCCATTTTTTTTGACAGGCCGAATCGCCCTGTTCTTTTTTGGCAAAAAACTCATCCAATTCCATTTCAGGTTCCAGGAGATAATTTCCGGAGCAATAACATTCCGCACAGCCCTGCTTTCCGCAGTAACATTCCATTCCGTCAGGAATAAGGGTCATATGTTCAAAAGTACCGGATTTTCCCGTAAGACCATTTTGAAATTCTCCATTTATGATGAGGGCCCCGCCAAGGTGCTGCCCAAGAGAAAGGTAAATGGCATCTTTGATTTCAGGATTTTCCCAAAGCTCACTGTTGGATGCACATTCTGCGTCGTGGATAAATTTACATGGGACAGAAAAATAGTCGGCAAACATTTGAATAGAAAGTCCCGTACAGTCCAGAACTTTTCCATAGGTCATCTGAGAACCATCCGGGGAGGTAAGTCCCTGCATACCCAGGCCTATGCCAAGAATCTGATTTTCCTCATATTTATATTTCTTTAAAAAGTTTTTTACTGTTTTCTGTAATTTATCAAAATATATTTGATTTGGTTCGAAATTTAATTCGAATTTTTCTTTTGCTTCTTTTTTTCCATACAAATTTAAAGCAGTCACATAAATATTTCTGGAGAGGATTTCGATTCCGATAGCAATCCTTGCCGTAGGAATGATTTGGTAGGCCATGGCCCTCCGACCTACAGAGGATGTCAATTGACCGGATTTTTCTATTAACTTTTCATTCATTAATGTGGCGAGATGCTGAGAAACCGTTGGCAGACTAACCGCCAGTGCATAGGCGATGGTCTGTTTGGAGCATCCGGGATTCTTGTAAATATAGTGGTAAATGTCGGACAAATTCTTTTTCTTAATGTCTGTAAGAGAAAATGTATCCATAATGGCTCCTTTACTGTATATATTATAAAGTCATTTAATGAAACTATTATACAATTTAATTTTGAAAAAAGAAAGAGAAAATGGATTGGTCATTATACACAAAAAACGGCTGATATATTGGTTTAAAATGTAATATTGCACAATTTTGTAAAAGGAGTTAATATAATAATACAATATATAAAATGATTTTATAAAATAGAAATATAAAATAATTTTAAAAAACAACCAAGAAAGGGAGAATGAAAAATGGGTATTATTGAGAAGATGAGATTAGATGGAAAAAAAGGATTTGTTACCGGAGCGGCAAGGGGGATTGGTAAATGTACAGCGACAGCCTTTGCAGAAGCAGGCGCCGATGTAGCTATCGTCGATGTTGACATTGAAGAAGCAAAGAAAACAGCTGCAGAGATTGCTGAACAGACAGGACGTAAAGTGATTGCAATTCAGACGGATTGTACCGATAAAGGCCAGGTCGATGCTATGGTAGCTCAGGTTGTCGAAGAACTTGGTGGACTTGATTTCTGTCATAACAACGCAGGTATCTGTATCAACGCACCGGCTGAAGAGATGACATACGAGCAGTGGTATAAAGTTATTAACATTAACTTGAACGGTATTTTCCTTACAGACATTGCGGCTGGAAAATATATGCTGGAGAATGGCGGCGGGTCGATTATTAATACGGCTTCCATGTCCGCACATATTGTCAATGTTCCTCAGCCGCAATGTGCATACAATGCTTCCAAAGCAGCTGTTATTCAGTTGACAAAATCACTGGCCATCGAATGGGCTAAACGGGGCGTACGTGTCAACAGCATCAGCCCGGGATATATTGGAACAGAACTGACTCTGAATTCTCCAACACTGATTCCATTAATTGAAAAATGGAATGAAATGGCACCGCTTGCAAGAATGGGAAAACCAGAAGAATTGGAGTCTATCTGCGTATATCTGGCAGGAGATACAAGCACATTTACAACGGGCTCTGACTTTATTATTGATGGAGCGTTTACTTGTTTCTAAAATGATTGGAGAAAAAGCATGGAAAAAAAAGAATTGATTATAAATGGGCAGACAGCTCTTGGTATTGAGCTTGGCTCGACCAGGATTAAAGGTGTTCTGATTGACTTTCAGGGAAACGTTCTGGCTGTGGGTATTCATGACTGGGAGAATTCTTTTATTGATAATATCTGGACATACAGTCTGGAAGAGATTCACAAAGGGCTCCGCCATTGCTATCGCTCATTGAAGAAAGATGTCGAGCAGAAATACGGCGTTACTCTGCAGAATATCGGCGCCATTGGAATCAGTGCGATGATGCACGGATATATGGCCCTGGATAAAGACGGACATCAGATTGCCCCATTCCAGACGTGGAGAAATACAAATACGCAGCAGGCGGCTGATGAATTAACAGAGCTTTTTGATTTTAATATTCCTCTGCGCTGGACAGTCGCTCATTTGTATCAGCGGATTTTGGACCGGGAAGAGCATGTGGCAAAGCTTGATTATGTATCCACTCTGAGCGGCTATATTCACTGGAAGCTCACAGGGCAGAGGGTGATTGGAATCGGCGACGCGTCAGGAATGTTTCCTATTGATTCAAACACCCATGATTATGATGCAGGGATGATTGATAAATTTGACGCTTTGCTGGAACCTTATAAATACTCATGGAAAATCAGGGATATTTTTCCAAAGGTTCTTGTTGCGGGTGAAAATGCAGGGGTTTTGACGGAAGAGGGAGCCAGATTCCTTGATGAAACAGGAACACTCAAAGCCGGAATTCCGTTATGTCCTCCGGAAGGAGATGCGGGAACGGGAATGACCGCAACGAATTCGGTTGCGCCGCGGACTGGTAATGTATCTGCCGGAACAAGTACGTTTGCCATGATCGTGTTGGAAAAGCAGTTGAGTAAGGTTTATCGTGAGATTGATATGGTAACGACACCAACAGGATTCCCGTGCGCCATGTCCCATGCTAATAACGGAACTTCGGATTTGAATGCGTGGATTGGACTCTTTGGAGAACTCTGCGGATTAATGGGTATACAGGCAGATACGGGTACATTGTTTGAAAAGCTTTATACACTGTCCTTAGAAGGAGATAAAGACTGCGGAGGACTTCTTGCTTATGGCTATTACTCCGGCGAAAATATTACAATGATCAATGAGGGCCGCCTTGCCTTTTTGCGTACCGCGGAAAGCAGATTTAATCTTGCAAACTTTATGAAAGTCCATCTTTATACATCGTTAGGCGCAGTTAAGATGGGCCTGGATATTCTTATAGAAGATGAAAAAGTGAAGGTTGACCGTATTATGGGTCACGGAGGTTTCTTTAAAACAAAGGGCGTTGGACAGAGATATCTGGCCGCTGCCGTGAATGCGCCGGTGACCGTTATGGATACGGCCAGTGAAGGAGGTGCCTGGGGAATTGCTCTGCTTGCAGCATTTTTAATTGATAGAAATTCCGATGAAAAGCTGGAGGATTATCTTGAAACAAGAATTTTTAAAGAATTATCCGGAGAGACTTTGATGCCGCATGACGAGGATATAGAGGGATTTGGAATGTTTATGGAACGGTACAAGGCAGGACTTTCAATTGAAAAATGTGCAATTGAAGTGATGAACTGGTAAGGAGAAGTATATGAGAAAATGGGGAAAACGTATAGGATATGGTATAGGGGATCTTGGATGTAATCTTGTTTTCAGCACGATGGCATCTTATCTCATGGTTTTTTACACGGATGTTTTTGGAATTACTGCGGCCGCTGCAGGTACGATGATGTTAGTCACGAAATTTATCGATGCGATGACTGACACCGGTATGGGCTTGCTTGTTGACAGAACCCATACAAAATGGGGACAGGGAAGGCCATATTTCCTTATCGGAGCTGTGCCGTTTGCAGTATTTACTTTTTTAACATTCTTTATACCAGATTTTGGAAGTTCAGGGAAGCTGATATGGGCTTATGTAACCTACTGTTTGCTTTGTACAGCATACACGGTTGTAAATATTCCGTTGAATACCATTGTTCCACGACTTACATCGGATGTCCATGAGCGGGATATTTTAGTATCGACACGTATGGTGTGTGCAATGGCTGGTACAGCTATTGTCATGTCGATTACTTCGCCATTGGTAGAGTTTTTTGGCAAAGACAATGAGGCAAGGGGATATCTTGTCACAATGACTATTTACGGGATTGCGGCAATGATTATCTTTTTTATCACTTTTGCAAGCACCAAGGAAGTTATACCTCCTTCTGTCACTCAGAAACATAGTTCGCTCATCGAAGATTTTAAGGGACTTACGGGTCAGGCATGGGTTTTATTTTTGTTGAATTTGTTTTATTTTTCACTTTATGTCGTTCGGAGCACAACCGTAATTTATTACTTCAAATATAATCTGAACAGATCGGATTGGCTGTCTTTGGTTGGTATTCTGGGAATTCTTTCCGGTCTGCCAATGTTGCTGCTCCTTCCGGCGCTTGAAAAAAGATTCAGTAAAAAAAATCTGATGTTCTTTAGTGTCGCTTTGTATATTGCAGGCGATCTGCTGATTTTTGCAGGAAGAAATTCAGCGTTTTGTCTGCTGGCGGGTTTAGTTATTACCGGGCTTGGAATATACGGTATCTTTGGAATTACATTCGCCATGCAGCCAGATGTCATTGATTATTCGGAGTATAAGAAAAATGCCAGTGTATCCGGATTGATCGCAGCGTTCCAGGGATTTTTTGTAAAAGGCGGAATGGGATTGACAAGTTTTATTATTGGTGTATTCTTAAAGAATGGCGGTTATGTTGCGAATGCCGTTCAGACGGAAAAGGCACTTTCCTATATTGAAATATGTTTTATCTGGATTCCGATTGTTTTATGCTTGCTGATTGCAGTGCTTACATATTTTTATAAACTGGATAGTATTCGCAGTGAAATGACCCTGGAGTTGGAAAAACGAAGGAGGGAAATGGCGGATGAAATGTAAAGGAGCAATCTTTGACATGGATGGCGTGCTTTTTGATACGGAAAAGCTCTATCAGGAAACGTGGAGAGAGCTTGCCAGAGAGCGCCATATCAACCTTGGAGAGCGTTTCGTGATGGAAATATCCGGAACGAATGGAAATCTTATGAAGCAGGTAGTTGAAAAGTATTATCAAGTTCCAAATGGTTCTGTCGTGATTGAAGCATGTATGGAACGGATGAAAAAGAAGCTCGAAGTTCATGTCCCTGTGAAAAAGGGAGTATATGAGATATTAGAGTATTTTCACAGACTTGACATGCCCATTGCAGTTGCCAGCAGCAGCTCCTCACAGCAGATTGAGTCAAACCTTTTCAGAAGCGGCATACGGGACTACTTTTCCGAGATCGTAAGCGGCACGGAAGTAAAAAGCGGAAAGCCATCACCGGATATTTTTCTGCTTGCAGCTAAAAAAATCGGATGTAAAGCGGAAGAGTGTTTTGTATTTGAAGATAGTGAAAATGGAGTAAGAGCCGGGTATTCGGCGGGATGTTTCACAATTATGGTCCCGGATTTGATAAAACCGAGGGATGAAATACAGTTCATATGTTCCAAAATATGTACGGATTTATTACAGGCCCGTGACGAAATAGAAGAAATGCTGCGAAAAGGGTTTATAACCAATTAAATATTTAAAAAATGAGAACAGCTCTGACTTCGAATGAAAAAAATCATTCCCCTCAGGGCTGTTTTTCTATTTTAAAATTCAGAATAAAGAAATTTTTCCTGTATATACTAATTAAAAAATGACAGGAGGATAAAGAAATTTATGTGGGGATGGATGATTGCCTTGATTTCGGGCGCATTAATGAGTATACAGGGGGTATTTAATACGGGGCTGACAAAGCAGACAAGTCTCTGGGTGGCCAACAGTTGGGTACAGGGAACGGCGCTGGTGGTCTGTCTGGGGGCATGGCTTATTAAGGAGCGCCAGTCTTTTGGAACGCTGTTTCAGGTGGATTCAAAGTATATGCTGCTTGGCGGTGTCATCGGGGCCTTTATTACTCTGACTGTTATTCTGAGCATGGACCAGCTCGGACCGGCGAAGGCTGCACTGATTATTGTCGTTTCCCAGTTGGCGGTGGCCTATCTGATTGAGCTTTTTGGACTTTTCGGCATGGAAAAGGTGGATTTTCAGTGGTCAAAACTTTTAGGGATGATTGTTGCGGTTGTTGGAATCTTTATTTTTAAGTGGCAGTCCTGATTGTCGTAAATGCAGGAAAATTGTCGCTTAAAAAATTCGTAAATATTTCAAAAATATATTGTAATACTTTTGGGTTTTCGATAAAATGAATATATCTGGTTTTTATTGGCGTCCTGTTCAAAAAGGAGAATGGGAATGTCAACAAGTAAAATATTAATGACTGGATTTCTATGGTTATTTTTAGGATTGATGAGCGGCTGCAATAAGTCAGAAGTGATGTTTGAGACAGGGGAGGGAGCCAGATCTGTCGGGACAGACACTTCCTGCGAGGCAGTTGAAACAACCGGGGGAATAGAAGTTCAGACGGTTGAGGAGAAATCAGAGGATTTAATCTACGTATATGTCTGCGGCCAGGTAAGGACGCCGGGAGTGTATTCGATGGCGGAGGGAAGCCGGCTTTTTCAGGCGAAAAAAAGTATC